>CBFHXF010000013.1:0-2465 GCA_965659745.1 Bacteroidia bacterium | reverse complement strand
GTAACCGCCGTTACACGGCCTCCGTTCGTAACCAGCACGCCATTTTCTGATTTAACACCCGCGTGAAAAACGTATTGTGATCCGGCTATGCTCGTTGCTTTTACGTTCATCGGAATCCCTTTTTGAACCGCACCCGGATATCCTTCCGAAACCACAAAAACGGTCGCCGCCGTCTTAGGCTCTAATTCAAACGCCACAGTTCCCAATTCTCCTTTACCAATGGCACTCAACATCGCCACCATATCTGTTTTTAAACGGGGGAAAATAGCTTCTGTTTCAGGATCTCCCATCCTCACATTATACTCTATAACTTGGGGATCTCCATTGGCATTCATCAATCCTAAAAATAAAAATCCCTTGTACGGATGCCCCTTTTCTCGCAATAAATCAAAGGTAGGCTTAATGATCCTGTCTTCTACCTTTTTCATGAAGTCAGCATCAGCAAAGGGTACCGGACTGATAGCGCCCATGCCACCCGTGTTCAAACCTGTATCACCTACACCTATTCTTTTGTAATCTTTGGCCGAGCCAAGGATTTGATAATCTTTTCCATCAGAAACAACAAAAACCGATATTTCAATGCCTTTAAGAAACTCTTCTATGACCACCTTGGCGGAAGATTCCCCAAATTTTTGCTCAAGAATCATCTCTTTCAAAACCGCTTTGGCCTCTTGAGCATCTTCAGTAATGATTACGCCTTTTCCAGCAGCCAAACCATCGGCTTTCAGCACATAGGGCGACTCCAAAGAATCGATAAAGTCTGCACCTTCATGTACATTATTAGCCGTAAACGTCTGATAAGCCGCGGTAGGAATTCCCGCTTCCATCATGAAAGCCTTAGAAAAATCTTTACTACCTTCTAACTGAGAGGCATACTTCGAGGGACCTGCCACCACTATTTCTAAGCCGGTTTCTAATGCCTTAGATTCAATAAAATCCGTAATTCCTGCCACTAAGGGATCCTCATTACCAGGCACCAATAATCGGATATCGTGTTCCTGGCAGAAGCCCCAAACCGCCTCAAAATCGCTTAAATCTAAAGCCACATTTTCTCCGCAACTTGCCGTACCGGCATTTCCCGGAGAAATGTATAATCGATTGCAAAGTGGGCTTTTATGTATGAAGTGCGCAAAAGCGTGCTCGCGCCCACCTGAGCCTAAAAGTAGAATATTCACCCAACAAAGTTAGTTCGAAATCACTAACTACTCCCAATCCAAATTGTCGAAATCTTGTGTTTTTGGCTTCAATTCTTCTGGATCAAACGGCTTTGGTTTCATTCTTTTGATACGATCTACATAATTGACCTCTTTTTCAGAAAGAAAGCGCCACTTACCACGACCCAGTTTGATTTTATCGAATTCACCTAATAGCACACGATCCAATCCCTCCACTTCGTATCCGAAATGCTCGAACATCCTACGTACAATTCGATTCCTTCCCGAATGCACCTCTAATCCTAAAATGCTCGGATCGTTTTCATCTACAAAGCCAATCTGAGTGAATGCCATGTATCCATCTTCCAATTCAATACCGTCTACCCAAGCCAACATATGTTCCTTACTCGGCTTTTTATGCAATTTAGCTCGGTAGATCTTCTTAATCTCAAAACTTGGATGGGTCAATTTTTGTGATAAATCACCATCGTTTGTCAATAACAAAACGCCCGTGGTGTTTCTGTCTAATCTTCCTACCGGATAAATACGCTCTTTCCCGGGCAAGTCAATTAAATCCATTACGGTTCTGCGTTCCTCTGGATCGCTAGTAGTAGTGATATAACCCTTGGGCTTGTTTAATAAAATGTAAACCGGTTTTTCAGGCATGATGCGCTGTCCGCTCACCTTAATAACGTCTTTAGGACTCACTTTAACCCCTAATTCCGTTACCACTTCACCGTTTACCATTACCAATCCTTGAAGAATCATGGCATCGGCTTCGCGTCGACTTCCTAACCCAGAATTGGCGATGTATCGATTCAATCGCACCTCTGAACCCATTAAATCAGAACCTTTTCTCAGGCTATCGCCGGCTTTTTGAAACTCTTTATTACTGCCTTTATATCCAAATCTCGATTGCGTTTCTTTGGTTTCGATGCGCTCTCTTTTGATTCTCTTTGGACCTGATGATTTTTCATCTTCAGACCACGGATTGCGCTTATCAAATTTTCTTTCTTTCGAGGGAAATCTATCGCTTGAAGCATTTCTGCGATCATCGCCACCTCTGCTACGGTCATCGCCGGTGCGGCCTTTGAAGCCACCGCGATCTCCGCCTTCTCTGCGCTCGAATCCACCGCTTCTGCGATCGTCTCCGCCGCGGCTCTTGAAGCCACCGCGATCTCCGCCTTCTCTGCGCTCGAATCCACCGCTTCTGCGATCGTCTCCGCCGCGGCTCTTGAAGCCACCGCGATCTCCGCCTTCTCTGCGCTCGAATCCACCGCTTCTGCGATCGTCTCCGCCGCGGCTCTTGAA
>CBFHXF010000012.1:0-43487 GCA_965659745.1 Bacteroidia bacterium | reverse complement strand
GTGGTTTTTTCATTTGATATTGAGGTTTAATTGAGATATATCGAGAAAAAATCTAGATGGTATATAATTACAACTTCAGTGTTTATTTGGTATTTATTGAGGAAGAATCTTAGCATGCTGTTTTGTTTTATTGAGGAAGAATCATTTCAGGCTGCTTTTATTTTTGAAACGATTTTTCAGGTTTTGTTGGGTGGGGTATATATAGGATTAGGTAGAAAACGAATTTCATTTATCAAGGAAGTATACGTTTATGCCTTTCAGAATAGATGTCGTATGAGTTTTAGACATGATTAAGTCCGGCGCTTCAGTTGCGATTAATACAAAAAATTACCGATATAATGGTAGCGAATGTCGACAGAAATCGCTCTTTTTTAGGTATCTTTGCGCCCCGTTTTATGACACTAATTACATCCATTTCCGGAATACGAGGCACCATTGGTGGTACACCCTCGCAGAATCTAACCCCTGTTGATATTGTTAAATTTGCTTCCGCTTATGGTACTTGGATCCGCTCCAAGAATTCACAAGCACTGGTGGTGGTGGGTCGTGATGCCCGTATCAGCGGACCAATGGTAAGCCAGCTCATTATCCAAACATTAGTAGGACTAGGAATAAAGGTATGTGATTTGGGATTATCCACCACACCAACCGTTGAAATGGCTGTTACCGCAGAAGGCGCCCAAGGAGGTATTATTATCACGGCTTCTCATAATCCTAAACAATGGAACGCCTTGAAGTTATTGAACTCAGAGGGAGAATTTTTGAGTGCAGAAGCGGGAGAGGAAATTTTAACCATTGCCGAAAACGCCTCTTTTGAATTTGCTACCGTTGAGCATTTAGGTCAGGTATATCAAAAGGATTATTTAGATTACCACATTGAGAAAATACTCGCCCATAAATTGGTCAATACGGATTTGATTAAAAAGCAAAAGTATAAAATTGCTATAGATCCCGTAAACAGCGTAGGGGCCATCGCACTGCCTAAATTGTTGAATGCACTTGGGGTAGAGGATATCGTAATTATTAATGGAGAGCCTAACGGACTTTTTGCTCACAATCCAGAGCCATTGGCCGAACATTTAGGAGAAATTGCCAGTACGGTAAAATCCGAAAAATGCCATTTAGGAATCGTAGTCGATCCCGATGTTGATCGTTTGGCCTTTATTTGCGACGATGGAGAAATGTACGGCGAAGAATATACCCTAGTTACGATTGCCGATTACGTATTGTCAAAGACGCCTGGAACTACGGTAAGTAATCTGTCGAGTACGAAAGCCTTGCGAGATATTACAGAAAAAGCTGGACAAACGTATGTAGCGAGTGCGGTGGGAGAGGTTAATGTGGTTGCCGCAATGAAAGCCCACAATGCCGTTATCGGCGGTGAAGGCAATGGCGGAATTATTGTTCCTGATTTGCATTATGGCCGCGATGCCCTGATTGGCATTGCATTGTTTTTGACATATTTGGCCGAGAAAGACATGAAAATAAGCAAATTGAGATCTTTGTATCCCAATTATCAAATGTCTAAAAACAAAGCGGAACTAAGTCCTGAAACCGATGTTGATGCTGTTCTAGAGCGCATCAAAGAGAAGTACAGCAAAAACCCCGTTAATACCATCGATGGGGTTAAAATAGAGTTTGATGGAGATTGGGTACATTTGCGCAAAAGCAATACCGAGCCTATAATTCGTATTTATGCGGAAAGCAATTCGCTAACTACGGCTGAAAATTTAACTAAAAAAATTCTCCAAGATATTGGAGATCTAATGCAATAATATATGTCACTTCAATGCGGAATCGTCGGCCTACCTAATGTGGGTAAATCGACTCTTTTTAACGCGGTTTCCAGTGCTAAGGCACAGTCTGCTAACTTTCCATTTTGCACCATTGAACCCAATGTGGGTACCATTACCGTGCCCGATGTAAGAATCAATAAATTAGCAGAACTCGTAAATCCACAAAATATAGTACCTACCAATATTGAGATTGTAGATATCGCAGGATTGGTAAAAGGGGCCTCCAAAGGCGATGGTTTGGGTAATCAGTTCTTGGGAAATATTAGAAGCACTCATGCCATTTTACACGTGCTCAGATGTTTTGATGACGATAATATTGTGCATGTGGACGGAAGTGTTGACCCCATTCGCGATAAAGAAATTATCGATACCGAATTGCAATTGAAGGATTTAGAGACCATCGAAAATCGTTTGGCGAAAATTCAAAAGCAGGCACGAACCGGTGGAGACAAAGACGCAATTAAAACCGTAGAAGTATGCGAATTATTCAAATCGCATCTCATGAAGGGAGAGAATGCCAGGACCTTAGAATTAGAGCCAGAAAAAAGACTTTTTGTGCGCGATTTAAATCTCCTTACCGATAAGCCCGTGATGTATGTGTGTAACGTAGATCCTGAAAGTGCTCAAAATGGCAATGCATATGTGGAGAAAGTGAAGGAAGCCATTAAAAATGAGAACGCTGAACTGTTAGTTATATCCGCGGCTATCGAAGCTGAAATTGCAGAGTTAGAAAGCTACGAAGATCGTAAAGTGTTCTTAGAGGAATTGGGTTTGGAGAAAAGTGGAGTTGAAAATTTAATCCAAGGGGCTTATCGCTTGCTTAATTATATTACCTATTTCACAGTGGGAGTAAAAGAAGTTAGGGCCTGGACGATCACTAAGGGAACCAAAGCGCCTGCAGCGGCTGGGGTTATTCATACCGATTTTGAAAAAGGCTTTATTCGTGCGGAAGTTATTGCTTATAATGATTTTGTTACTTTGGGTTCTGAATCTGCATGCAGAGATGTAGGTAAATTACGTGTGGAAGGTAAAGAGTACGTTGTAGCCGATGGCGATTGTATGCATTTCCGCTTTAACGTTTAAGAATCTAGATAAATACAACCGGCATACCTGAATGATTCGGTTTTGATCACATTGTTAATTAATAAAAAGGGGCTGTTTCTCTAATCGAGACAGCCCCTTTCGTTTATTAAAGGATTGATAATTTTATTCGGATCGATCCTGAACGCTTACTTAATTTTATAAAGACCCTTTTCCTAAAAAACAAAGTTGAAGGCTCCCGTGAGCATAATGCCACGGGTATTTCTGTTTTCGTTATTTATAGGAAGGAAATAAGCTGCCTTGGTGTCTATTAGTACGTGCTTGCTCTTGAACAACTCCAGTCCGATGTTCAGTGAACTTACTAAAGAGGCTTTCTGCGGCATATCGTCGTAACGATTTGGAATTAGCGCGCCAACGGTATATCCGGAATATAAATTTAAATATTTCCTACGACCTCTTCCAAAATGTCGGGTGTAGAAATCTTGTCCGAACTGTACCAAAAAGAAATCGTTCTTTGTAGACGTTAAGGCTGAATCTTGCAACTGGATTTCAGAATAGGGACTGAGAGGCTTTAAAACGCCCAATTCGATATAGCTTTTGCCTCTTGTAAATAAATACTTCAAATTCATTCCCGCATATGCCTCATGAGTGAGTCCCACTTTTGGATTTTCTATCATTAGGTAAGAGTAAGAAACGCCCGGCATATTTACCCATGTTATATTTTGATTGTTTCCATTTGGAGTGGAGATTTCATCCTTGATATATATGTTCACCAACATGAGGTCTTTAACTTGATTTAATTCTTCAATATCTCGCTCGTATTCCTTTATTTTTTGTTGAAATCGGCGAATATTATTTTGCAATTGCATATTCGAATTCGAAATCCGTTCAGAGCTGCGCAATGTATCTTGGGCATTTTGCTGCAGGGTGAAGTTTGCATTTTCAATATTTTGTTGCTGACTTTCTATTTGATTCTGAAGATTTTTGCGTTTTTCATCGATATTATTTTTGTTCATTGACGATTCGGTGATGTAACCGTAAGTGTTTAAAATGCTATCTAAGTAAAAGGATTTATTAGATTCTACATGAAAGATATAGTGAGTTTGATAGAGATTGGCTGTCTTTTCGAGCAACTTGAAATTTTGGATTTGAATGAGTTTCTCAAAGGCCGTTGTGTGCTCTGTGTATTTAGTACTGTACACTGTAACGGATTTGTTTGTGCCGTAATTCCCCTTGTTGTAATATTGACCTTGGGTTGTTGTGGCAAATATTAAAAAAAATAATAAAGCTAAGTTTCTGTTTTTCATTGCTTTGAGTAGTATTAAGAAAATGTTAAGTACAAATGTTCGCTTTTTTTTGCAACCTTTCACTATTTGGGCGTCATAATATCGAAGTTTCTTGCAGAATCATGAGTCAATCATAACCGGATGCAAAAAGAACGATCGAAAATCGCAGCAAGCGCTATTCGAATTGTTCGCATCAAAAATGTATGGCCATTGTTTGAGGTATTCGAAAAATACAGAAGATGCCCAAGACATTCTACAAGAAGGCTTCATAAAGGTCTTTGAAAAAATACAATCACTAAAGGATCATCAGCAGTTAGAAGGCTGGATGACCCGCGTGTTTATCAATTTGGCGCTGAGTTTCTGGCGGAAAAGTCACAATAATCCCACCTTCGTGGATATTGCCGATACCGATGCCGCAGATGACGTAAGCCAAGAGGAAGATTCGAATCTCCAACACTATCAACCGGAACAGGTGCTGGTTTGGATCAATGAATTGCCCGATAATCAACGCATGGTGCTCAATATGTATGCAATAGATGGTTTAAGCCATCAAGAAATTGCCTCCCTATTGAATACTACCGTCTCCAATACCAAGTCCATTCTAAGCCGCGCTAGAAAATCCCTCAGAGAAAGAATTAAACCAAAGAACTAAATACCAAATAAGACGCAAAAACTCTTGGAAAAGAGCCAAATACATATCGACCAACAGCTCAAAGGAAAGTTTGACACATTCCAACCGGCAGTACCTTTTCAATTTGAAAAGATAGCGGCCCGTTTGGATGCGAAAAAGAGCCGCCGTCGTACATTTTTGTTATGGTCCTCCGTGGCCGCAGTTGTCTTCACCGCAGTATCAGGCACTATCTTCCTATTGCCTGATACCGCAAAGGTGAATAAAACAACTTCAAACCCTGAAAAAGCCTCAAACGCTCAAATTAATATTGACAAAGACCAGTCTTTCAATTCTACGTCTAATTCAAAACTGGATATTCCAAAGAATACCAAAAACACCAGCACATCATTGCGTGATTTCAATGAGTCTAATAATCAGCGCATTAACCAAGGTGCATCGGTGCGGTCTTCCAATGCAATTGGATCAGCGGGAATGAACATCGAGGCTGTTCAAAAAGCCAACAAAAAGACTTCGTCTCCCAATCCGATCCAATCCGCATTTGCAAACTTAATTGGGTCGAAATCAGAAAATAATCCCTCTTCAACTGAAATTTTGATTGAAGCGGAAGATTTAAACCAAAGTATTAATAACGCGATTTACTCAGACTTTTCTGGTAAATCCATCCAAACCATTCCGACGTCGTTCGGGTATTTTTTACAGTTGCCGGTTCGTATCCATTCGCCTCAAACGCCTAAACAGCCCTTGTCAAGCTGGGCCTTTGAGGTGGGTTACGATCAAAATCAAACAGCAATGGCGTATCAAATTTCCCCCGGACGTGAAAAGTACGTACATAAAAATTACATCAATCGCATGAGAGAAGGGGAGTTTGCCCTCAATGCACCCCAATTACAAGCCTCTCTAAAATATTTCATCAATAAGAATTGGTCGCTTTCTGCCGGTTTGGGATTTGCCCAGACTCGAACGATGCAGCGATTTAATTTCCGCGATAGCATACCCGTTAGTGTGTCGCAAGGTTTTGAGTCAGATGCCCTTGGCAATTATCCGATATTTGGGTATCTCGGATTGGGTCAACAAGTAGCTTATGAGGGTATTCAAACTGTACAGATGTTAAGTATTCCCATGGCGGTTGGATATCAATATCCGATAAATCGCTTTTGGTCTTTCAGTTCTGAGTTAAGCACACGTTATAATCGTTTGTTTGCGTCACAGGGAAAAACCTTAAACTATCATGATTTATCCTTACTCGAAGCAGATAATGCAATTTATCGTGCGAGCATTTGGTCCATGCGTGTGAGTGCGGGCGCTGAATACCGCCTTTCACGCAATCAATATTTAGGGTTAAGAGTGAATACGCAAGGGGCCTTTACTCCTTTATACAAAAAGGATGCCTCTGTAGTAAATAGAGGTTGGTCTTTGGGGATGTCGGTTTTTTATACAATGAAACTCTTTTAATTTGAATCATTTATCAATCATATCGACTAACTTTGATAATATGAAACGCAGTTTGGCAGTTTTCTTATTGATTGGGGTGTTGCCTTTATTGAAAGCGCAAGTACTACAACCATTGGGAACAGGGTTGCCAGGCAGGGTAGTGGCCTCGTATGCTACCGACCAGGCTTTCTTTGCCTTGTACGAGGCGATTGAAACGCCTGCGGAAAACGATTATAATTTAGCGAAATGGGATGGCGTAACATGGACGGTTTATCCAGGATTGGAAACCCCACAGCCCATCATTCCTACCGAAGGAACCTACAATTTTCATTCAATAGCCTACTTCCAAAATCAAATTTATGTAGGTGCGTATATCGCGAATGCATCGAAAGACGCTGAAATTCCAGTTACACACTTATATAAATGGTCTGAATCATCCAAAAAGTGGGTGCCTGAAATAGGAGTAGTAGATACCCGTAATAACGGAATCATTAGCATGACGGTTTTTGATGGCCGCTTAATCGTAGCCGGTAAGTTTCAGTCTACCGTTAATGGCAACAGCGTGCAAAATATTGCCGCTTACGATGGTAACGAATGGACGTATCTCGGAACTAATAATTTAGACCAAGGCGCCAATGGAACGATACGATCACTAATGGTGGTAAAAGATCGTTTGTATATTGCGGGTGATTTTGATCGATTTGCGGGTGATTTAACTGGTAATATAGCCTATTATACCGCGGCTAACGGTGGTTGGGGTGGAATTGGGAGTCCGTTTGTAGGCGAGATTTTAGAATTGGCATCTTTTGGCGATCAGTTAGCGGCACTAGGTAAAAACGACCAAAATCAAAATGAAGTTAGAACATTTAAGGTAAACTGGTCGGATCCCATAAGCTTTGATTCCTTTAGTATTGCAAAGCCCATAACGATTTCCGGACTTTCGGATTATCTATTAATCGGAGGCGATTTTGTTAAAAATAGTTCGGGTTCCTCTTTATTGCGCTATCAGAATAATACCATATCCTTTACAGGGAACAGACTTTCAGGTAACTTTAAATTAGGACAAAGGGGTTCGGGTGCATTTGTATGGGGCGATTTCCTTGAACAAAATACCGATATAAAATATTTTTCAAGTTTAGAATTTGCGACAGGAAATCTAAATGGTGATTTGTTCTATGACGTAAATAATAATTGCGTAAAAGACGATGGAGAATTAGGAATTCCACAGTCGATTATCCGACTTATTCATAAAACTTCAGGCACTTCGCATTTTGCCGTAACAGACGCATTAGGCCATTTCTCAATCGGTTTGCCTGAAGGCGAATATCAAATTGAACATGTGTCTAAACGTCATATGACGGCTCTTTGCAAAGGCAACTTTGCTACCCAAATCAGAAATGGGCGCTATTCCCATGTGAGTTTGGGTGAGTATATGAATCCCAATATTTCCGATATTGAAGTTTCTTTTAATCCTATCTATCCCAACGAATTAAAAGCAGGCGATACTATTAGTGCCATCATCCACGTTAAAAATCATGGATCTAATGTTGTCCGGAATGGAACTATCCATATCAACCATGCTTTGCCCTTATCAGATTTTTATAGTGAGCCGGCAGCCGATGACTATAACGGTATTTCTGCGATTTTTACATTAGCCGAATTAAATCCCTTTGAAACACGAACGGTGTTGGTTCGATTTACCATGCCATTTACGGCTACAGCTAGTGATAAGTTCGATGTGGAAGTGAAAACCGGAAGCTTGTTGACTTTGAAAGACGCCCGTCCTGAAGACAATACTTTAAAGCAATATTTATCACTTGGGAAACGCGGGAACGCCGGTGCCGCCGTGGTAAAATCGAGTGATTTGGGACCAGAAATCCCCCAAGAACAACGTACATGGACGTATACTGTAGATTTTAAAAATACCAGTAATCAATTGGTTAATAAGGCAGTTATGATCGATACCTTGTCTGCAAACTTACCCATGAAGAGAGTGGTGCTTCGTTCTTTCTACCCTACTAACGCGCACTATTCAATCCAGCAAGGTCGTATATTAGTGGTCACTTTTGATCCTGCTAATTTAAAAACAGTAGAGTCAAGTGCTTCTGGATCTATAGGATGGGTTAAATACAGCATCGATTTGTATCAGGACCTTCCTGTAAATTCAAAAATAAGCAATATCGCTTACATGGATTTTGACTCCAAATGGAAAGGGAATTCCGAAGATTGTATCGTTGCCGTAACAAAAGGATCTTCTGATATAGATAAAATCAAAAGGGAAGGTTTGAATATTTATCCCAATCCAACCCAACAGCAGATTGTCGTAAATTGGCTTCCTCAGGAAATAGGAACCCAATGGGTATTGTTGAATTCTTTAGGACAAGAATCTGCTAAAGGCATTATTGGAAATATCCAGGAAGAGATTGATTTAGGTAAGCTACCCGAGGGATTGTATTTCCTTCAAACGGAACGCAGTATCAGTAAAATACAAGTTAGTCATTGAAACTATTGAAGTAGGGTTGTATAAACTCAAAGAGATTTAAAGCCGGATTTTCCGCAAGCGCCGCTTCTACATCCATTTTTATTTTAGATAATTCTAAATCGCGCATACGATAATCTTGGATCATCGCAAATGCTTTTTCTGCAAATAATTGAATTTGTCGGCCTGCATTTTTGTTGAAATCGCCATGGTTTTCTATGGCTTTTGCCAGTTCTTCAATTCCACTATTTTGTAATGCTTGGGTGAGTACAACTGGATTTTCCCAAATTTCAGAGGCACGGGAATGGGCTAATTTTTTTAAGTGATTGGCAAAGGTTCGAGCCCCATCGCGATCGGATTTGTTTACTACGAAAACGTCGGCAATTTCCATAATACCGCTTTTTAGGGTTTGAATTTCATCGCCGCTCTCGGGAACGGAAACCACTACGGTAGTATCGGCTACTCCTGCAATTTCTACTTCACTTTGACCTACTCCAACCGTTTCAATTAAAATATAATCATACGGGGCGTGTTTCAGAACGTGCACCATTTCTATGATATGCGCCGAAAGTCCGCCTAATGAACCCCGAGAAGACACGCTTCTTATGTAAACGCCTTCATTCAAAAAGAGGGATTGCATTCGCAGGCGATCTCCTAACAGGGAGCCGAAGTTAAATGCCGAACTTGGATCAACCGCAAGGATGGCAACGCGTTTATTTTGGATTATCCAATGGCTAACTAAAGCATTTACCAAGGTGCTTTTTCCGGCGCCTGGCGGACCTGTTACTCCGATTACATGCGCATGGCCATTTAATTCTTTTAGTAAATCAAGAATTTTAGGATGTTGGTTTTCCGCCCAAGAAAGTGCTCGAGCTATATGACGCTCATTGCCTTGTTTTATTTCAGTTGCTAGCGGTATCAACATGTGCCAAAGTTACAATTTAGGCTCGAGTATAAGGCAACGAATCTAATCTTAGGAATGACCCTTGTTGTCCGAGAAAATATCCTGCTTGAGCAATCATTGCAGCGTTATCGGTACAATATTCAAACGAAGGAATATAACAGGCTACCTTATGTTTTTGGGCTAATTTTGCAAATTCAGACCGCAAATTTCTATTTGCGGAAACACCCCCTACCAAACCTATTGAAGCAGCAGGGTATGCAATGAGGGCTTTTTTAACCCGCTTTAATAACATTTGTATGAGCGCATTTTGGTAAGACGCGCATACATCGGACTTATGCGCGTTAAGAAATTCAGGGTCTTTTTGTTGTTCTTTTCTCAAGAAATACAACAGCGAAGTTTTGATGCCCGAAAAGGAGAAGTTGAGGTTATCGGTTTGACTATCTGGGAATTTTTGGAATTTAGAATTTCCATCTTCAGCCCATTTTGAAATTTCAGGTCCTCCAGGGTAGCCCATTCCCATTATTTTAGCCCCTTTATCAAAGGCCTCGCCAACGGCATCGTCAATGGTTTGTCCAATAATTTCATAACTACCGGGTGCCACACTCCAAACCAATTGCGTATGTCCGCCACTAACTAAAAGACTCAAAAGGGGAAATTGTACCTCGTTTTCAATAAAAAGAGCCGCAATATGGGCGTGTAGGTGATTAACCCCGATTATGGGTTTTTGTAATGCAAGCGACAATCCTTTGGCCGTATTCAAGCCCACTACCAATGAACCCATCAAGCCCGGACCTTGTGTAACGGCAATCGCGTCAATATCTTGAATTTGTATTTGGGCTTTATCAAGTGCTTCTTGAATTACAGGTATGATATGACTTTGATGCGCACGCGAAGCCAATTCTGGCACTACGCCGCCGTATTTTCGATGAACGTCTTGAGAGGCGGTAATATTGGAAACGATTTTACCGTTAGTGAATATGGCCGCCGACGTATCGTCACAACTGCTTTCTATGCCCAATATAGTGGAGTTAACCGATAGAGGTGGATTGCTCATGTATCAGAAGTGCTACCTTTGTTTGTTTTGAGGAAGGAACGTTCAAAAATACGGAAGATTCTGCTGAGAACACTGCTTTTTGTTGTGTTCTTTTCTAGTATTCTGGCAGTTCTAACACGAAATAAATGGGTACAAACGAAGTTAGCCCAATACATAACAGAACAGGTTCAAACCCAGTTGGGAGTGGAAGTTGAAATAAAAGCTGTTGAAATTGATTTTCTGAGGAACTTCCATTTAGAAGGAATTTTAATGCGCGATCTACATAAAGATACTTTTTTATATGTAAGAACCCTAAATGCGCAATTGCAAAATTGGAATTTAACCCAAAATGCATTTGATCTTAATAGTATAGAATTATTTGCCCCTTTGGTGAAAATGGGGCAATACGAGTCAGATTCTCTATTGAATTACGAAGAGATATTTGCCCGAATGCCCAAAGACACCCAAACATCAAAGCCTATTAAGTTGATTTTTGAAGGTATAGCACTCAAAAATGGCACATTTGTATTTTTCGATGGAGAAGAGGCCTTCCGCAAAAATATAACCGGAGAATTCAATCCAAGTTACTTGCGGTATCAAGAAATTAATGCCCAAATACCCAAGGGTAGAATGGAATACGATGGGTCATTGTTATTTGACATAGATCATTTTGATGCCTTAGATCGAAGTGGTTTCTTCATTGACGATCTATCGGGACCCCTTCATGTTATAGGATCCGATATTGTTTTGCCCAAATTGAACATCAAAACTGGGGAAACACATTTAATGGGAAGTTTCTCTATCAAGAAGGATCCACGTAAAAAAGGTACCTACTTCCAAAAATTTATATATCGATTGAATCTCGTGGATTCTAAAATTACGCTAAGTGACTTGGCCACGTTTGCTCCGTATTTGAAAGAACATAGTTTGAAACTTCAAGTTAATGCGGAAATGATAGGCCCCTTGGCCAATTTCAAAGTCAATAAATTAATTGCCACAACAACAAATGGGAGTCGATTGAATTTGAACTACCGAATGACCGGACTTCCTAATATTAATGAGCTTTTTCAAACCGTTTCGTTTAAACAATCTTTTGTAGCACAAAAAGATATTCAAGATATGTTCCAAAATGAAACCTGGGCTAGTACCTTACTTCCTTTTGGGAATGTGATGTTAAATTTGAAGTGTGAAATCCCAACCGGAAGCTACAGTCAAACCGGTACGATGCAAACACAAGCAGGAAATTTTGAGGGTTTTTTTGAAGTTGACTATAAAAATATAGATTCCATTTCGCCCTTTGTTTGTAGAGGGCAATTCTCACAAATAAGAAGTGGCATATGGGGTGATTCCACACAGAAAATAGATAAAATTAGTGCCCGTGTTGATATTCAAGGCGATCGTTTTGATTCCTCTTTGAATTCGACTTTTAATATCAAAGAAGTGTCGGGATTTGTAAATGGGGGCTATGTAAATAATATTGAAGCGGCAGGTTGGACACGTAATGGGGATTTAAATGCTCAAATTGGTGCGCAAAATGATAAGATTCGTTTAGGATTAAGTTTAGATTGGAGCGATTTTTATTCAGAAAACAGAGAGGTGAATATTAATGGTAAAATTGCTAAATTCGACTTGTTTGGATTGGGTTTAGATACCATAAGGCACGTAATTAGTGGAGAGGTAAATCTGAATTTAATCGGTACCAATATCGATAATTACAAAGGCAGTTTGAGCGTCGATTTTGCCCGTTTTGATCGCGATAAAACCGAATTTCAATTACAACACCAAATTATTACACGACCCGAAACCGACTTTCTGGGATTTAAAGGGGATTGGCTAGATGGCAGTATTTCTGGACCATTAAAATTGTCCAATACCGCGCTATGGATTAAACAGATAGCCCATAGTATAGCGCCAGAACGTTTCCCTGAGGTAAAAGAAAATCTAAACGACTCGATTTATATTGAGTTAACAGTTCCTCAAACGGCTTGGATTGAAGAATTTATATTACCAGGTCTGTATTTAGGACCCTTGCGCATAAATGGACATTATTTTGCGAATCAAAATACGTTTGACCTTCGAATGGGACCTTTTTCTTTAGAATACGGTCGAATGTACATGGAAAAGGCCTGGTTTTCCATGGAAAAACCTCGAAAAAATGGGTTTGTAAAGTCCCAGTTCAAAACCAACTACATCTTATTAGAGAATACCCTTTATGATACGCTTGGTGTTTCGGTGGAAATTTTGAACGGCGGATATCAAATTGCCACAAATTTGCACGAAAAGTCGGATCGCTATTCATTTTCCTTAAAAGGCAATGGAGCGATTCATGCCCAAACCAGTAATTTGTATTTTAAAGAAACCCAATTAAAAATCTTGAATCAATTATGGACATTAGATCGAGAAGCACGAATTTCCTTTTTACCCGAAAAATGGGAGGTGAATAATTTTTTCTTATCAGATGCCGATCACTTCTTAGAAGTTTCAGGCAATATAAGTCCATCAGATAAAGATACCTTATATATCGACTTTGGTAATTTCACGCCTAAAGTTCTTGCTCCGTTCTTCCCAAGAAACAGTTTTGATAGTTTGAAATTTAGATCTAACGGCAGTTTGGCACTTTGTGCCGTACGGGGTGATTTGCAGTTCTTTGGAAATTTGGGATTGAACAAATTGGTATACATGGGAGAGGAATTTGGCAGTGCCAATATTGCCGTTAAGCAAACACAAGCCATCGGTAGGGTTCGTTTGGAAGCGGATGTGCGTTCAGGGCCATTATCGAATACCACTTTTGCCGGTGATATAAAGTTCACTAAAGGCACGGTTCCTCAGCTCAATATCTTGGGAAACATACCTAACGGCTCATCCTTAAATTTTTTAAAGCCCTTTGTAGCAGGGATTATAAACATAGAAAATGGCACATTTGGGGCCGACTTACGCATTACGGGTTCTATAAAAAAGCCAAAGGCACAAGGATTATTGCGTACCAATCAATTTAAAGTTGGGGTAGATTATTTAGGAACAACCTATAAAGTAGGCGGCAACTTTAAAATAACGGAAGAAGGATTATTTACTTTTCGTCCGCAAAAATTCATTGATCCAAGTACCGGCAATTTTGCATGGATGCAGCTGGCGCTCACACATGATAATTATAAAGATTTTGCCATAGATTTAAAGCTAGATAGTATTAAGAATATGCGGGTATTAGCTACCACGGAGTCTATGAATAATCAATTTTATGGTAACGCATGGGCAGACGGAAGTGCGCATATTTATGGTTTGTTTTCCGAAATTGATATGGATATTGACTTGGTTACGAGAGAAAAAACCAAAGTGGCCATCCAATATCCTGAAGTGGAGGAAAATAGAGTAGTGGGTTCCATCGTATTTGTAAATAAGAAGGCCGAAGCGGTAAAGAATAAAAATGATAAAGAACAAAAAATGGAAGAACCCGATGCCATTGGTCAAATCACCTTGAATATTACCGCTACCCCTCAAGCAGAAGTGCAATTTGTTATTGATAAGCGCTTGGGCGATATCATAAAAGGTTACGGGAATGGCGGAATTCGGTTGGTTTACGGTAGAGATGAAAAGCTCTATCTATATGGTCGGTATGTAATTGATAAAGGCGATTATTCATTTTCGCTTCCTGGGGTAAATTTACTGAAGAAAATCACCGTGAATAAAGGCGGCAGCATCCGTTGGGATGGCGATCCATATAATGCCGAAGTAGATTTAAGTGGATCGTTTGAAAAGAAAATTTCGCCCTCAACGTTAATGGTTACCAGTTCGAGTTCAGGAGCCAGTTACCCTACAACCACTTTTGTGAGTATTTTGAGTATGAAGGGCAATCTTTTCAGTCCTAGTATATCATTTGATTTGCAAGCCCCTGACTTATCTTCGATAACCGGTGCCACGGGCTCTGAAATAAACAGTGTACTGCAGCGCATTCGCGCCAATAAAGATGAAACCATGCGTCAATCTATTTCCTTGTTATTATTTGGGAATTTTCTTCCTCCGGCATTAACAGGTGCTTCGGCACCCACAACAAGCTCGTTTAGTAGCGCGGGCTTTGCAGGAAATAGTATTTCTACTTTAGCCAGCAGCGTGGTGAACGATTTGTTTTCTAAATACGGAATTCCAACTCGAATCCAAGTGAATATAGACGATGTGCGAAATGCCACAGGAAATAGCAATACCCAATTATTTGTGAATAGTGAATGGTTTTTATCGGAACGGTTGCGTTTGGATTTAAATTATGACCCAACCGTAGCGGTTTTGGTAAACAGTGTGGCGGTGCCCTTGAATTTCAATCTAGAATATAAAACTCGAGATGAAAATTGGCGATTGAAAGCGTTCAGTAGGTCCAATAATTTGATCTTACAACAAAATAGCGCGACCACTACTAACGGGGTTTCTGGAAATACCTTGGGCACAGGCGTTCTCTACCGCCGGGAATTCGACACCTTTAAGCGAACGAAAAAATAGTTTCCCCCTATTTGCCTATCTTTGTTTTAGTGAATTTTCGTGTATTACTCCGTGAAACCTTGCGTATGTCTTACCAATCGGTTCGACTTAATAAATTGCGAAGTTTGCTTTCCGTTTTGGGAATTAGTATCGGGATTTTCTGTGTAGTATCGGTGTATGCATTGGTGCATTCCTTGGAAACAAGTTTGAATAATCAGTTTAATAAATTAGGGTCGGATGTGGTTTTTGTTCAGAAATGGCCTTGGGATGATTTTGGAAATAATTATCCATGGTGGACGTATCTGAAACGCCCACAATCGAGTCCCGAAGATGCCCGTTTTTTAACACAAAAGATATCGCCTAAGTTGGTTAGTGCTACGGCTTATATTTTCAAAGCGAATTTTGATTTACAAGCGGGCGATAAAAATGCAAAAGGAATCACAGTAAATTGTATTTCGCATAAATTTCCTGAAATTCAACCTATAGATATAGAGTTGGGGCGCATATTTACAGAAGAAGAGGCCCGAGCAGGTAGGGCGGTGGCCGTGGTAGGGAATAGCATAGCCCGCGAATTATGGGGTACAACACAGGTACTCGGTAAAACCATGAGAATCAAAAATAACGACGTGGTAGTGGTTGGCGTTTGCGAGTATCAAGGAAGTAATATTATTGGTGCGAGCAACGATAATGTTGTATATGTTTCCGATCAATGGGGAAAGAATTTAATTTCTTACAGAAATGCCAACGATGCCCAAATATTAATAAAAGCGGCACCGGGTGTGCCTTTGGATGAGGTTCAGTTTGAAGCCCGGAGATTGATGCGGCAAATACGCAGATTGAAACCCCAAGAGGTTGACGATTTTGCCGTGAACAAAATGTCGATGATAACCGAGGCAATAAGTACCTTGTTTATACAAATTCGGAAAATCGGAGTCATTATTGGTGGATTTGCCATGTTGGTGGGGTGTTTTGGCGTGGCGAATATCATGTTCGTTTCGGTAAAAGAAAGAACAAGAGAAATAGGCATTCAAAAGGCAATTGGAGCGAAAAATTTTGCGATTAGCGCACAATTTTTAATGGAAAGTATTTGGTTGAGCATTGCCGGAGGGATTATTGGACTTTTAGCGGTACAATTGGTTTTATGGTTATTAGGATTAGTTGCGGCACAACAATTTGGGAACGATGTGGTGCTTTCATTAAGTCCGGAAGACACCCTATTAGGTGTAGTTACTTCGGTAATTGTAGGATTGGTAGCAGGGGTAATTCCCGCTAGAAGTGCGGCAAAGCTAAACCCGGTTGATGCTATCCGTTCAAGTTAATGCTATTTGATAGATGCCTTTTTGTGGTACATTTCTTTCTTTCGTGGTTTATGTTTAATTTTGTTTTATGGAGTTATCAGGAAAAATTGTACAAATACTAGAAAAACAGACGGGAGCAGGCAAAAACGGAACTTGGGAGAAGCAAGAATATATAATAGAAACCCAAGGGCAGTATCCGAAAAAAGTGTGTTTTAATATTTGGGGAGCTAAAATTGCTCAATTCAATATTCAAAATGGTGAGTTTATTAACATTGGCGTAGATTTAGAAAGTAGAGAGTATAATGGTCGTTGGTATACCGATGTTCGTGCATGGAAAGTAGAACGTCCGGGTGCGGCAGGTGTCGGTGGTGGCGCTCCACAACAAGCAGTTGAAGGCGGAGATCCTTTTGCCAATACCGCGCAAATGGAAGATCCATTTGGCTCTAATTCAAGTCCTTCTGACGGGGCAGACGATCTGCCCTTCTAAAAAAAAAAATTACAACGCACCACTTTTTGGTGCGTTTTTACGTCTATATAATCAAGATAATAAGTATGATGAAATATAAACCCTTCGGAAGGTTAGCGCTTCTTTGCTCTTTCTTTGTGGCTTCAACCCTAACCGCAACCGATTATTATGTTAATGCCAGTACGGGAGATAACACGAACTCGGGATTGTCGGGGTCGCCGGTAAAAACCATACAACATGCCATGACGCTAGTGAGCACGAATGATGTGGTATTTGTTGAAGCCGGTGATTACAGTGCGGATTCAGTTTCTATAACGAAATCTTTACAATTCGAGCTCAATGGAACGGTGAAAATTGGGATACTCCGAATGTCTAAAGCGTCCGTGCTGTTAACCTTATCTGGTAATGCTTCCGGACAGATTGATATTTCTGGAAAATTATACTTGGACAGTGGTAATATTGTAGCGAATAATTCAGATGCAAAACTGCGATTATTGGATGGTGCGAAACAAATAAATGGTTCAAAGCATTCGTTTATTGTGGGTGGGTATTCCTTTCAATATGTAGCGAATACCAGTACGAATTTTACATGGCATGTAGGAAATGCTAAGGATTATAGGCCCGTTTATTTAGCGGGTATGACCCGTTCTGCCATAGGGGCTGAAGATTATTATGCCCAGTTTAATCCCACTTCTGGGCTCAGCGTTAATACAACACTAGATGCCACAACGCGTAATATTTCAATTCTCAATCATTGGTTTTTGAGCAAAACGGTAAACTCGGTATCCACAACAAATATCCAATTGCGTTTTTACTATGACACGGCTGATAATGATGATCACGTTTACGATCGCAATAACCTTCAGATTTTGCGTTCTATTTCAAATGGTGCTTGGGCTGTCTTAAACAACGGTGGCTCAGATGATCGCTCAGGTTCAATTACTACGCTGGGTATGGGGTCAAGTGTCTTAGGCCATTTTGTTCTGGGTAACAGGAAAGGAGGTGCGTCCTTCCAAGGGGGCATTAACACATTGGGCAATACTACCGATCCGTTTGTTAAATTATTGCGAATTGAAAATAAGCATTGCGAGGAAGATACCCTAAAGTTTCGCGCTATCGTTAAGAATGTTAATATAGCAACAGATGTAATTACATGGGTTTTTGGGGATCAAAGCGCGTATAGCACGGCTGGATATACCCAATATAACCAAACTACCATTCCAACCTTTCCCAATTTGCCTGATACAACAGCTTTTCACGTATATCGCGTAGCCGGGTCGTTTGTTGCAAGCTTAGAAATAGAAAAAGCGGGTGGGCTTAAAGATAAAGCCAACTTACCAATCACTATAGATATTAACCCCGAAACCAATACAGACGGAGGTAAATGGTTGACTTATGAAAGTTACCCCAACAAAGGTTTAGATACCGTTAGCAATTTGTTCGTTTGTCAGGGACAAATGTTTTGGGTAGTAGATAATTATAAGATTTCAAGAGAATTATCACCGGTGAAAACTACAGAAACCTTGTATTCAACGGAATTCACTGTCGACGGTTTGGTGCCTTCCGTTGATAGCACATTTATACCTCCTAAAGCGAATTTAGATACCTTCAAATTGGGTATTTCTAGTGCAGGTCCTTATACTATTATATGTAGACGTGAAACTACAAAAGGGTGTGTGGCCATTGAAAGAAAAGATATTCGTATCTTTTCAAACCCAGGCCCGTTGCTCGATTTTACACCAAAATGTGAAACCCCTCCATTAACTACTATTAATCCTATAAATAACACACCCGACCCCGAACCCGACAATAAAGTAGTGAGTTGGGATTGGCATTACCGAGGAACCTCCGTGATTAATGAAAAGGTAAACAAGAATTACATTTTTTCGGGTGCGGATCCCTTGCCGAATATAGTAAAGTTAATTGTGCGCACAAGTAAGGGTTGTGTTGATTCGACCGAAATGGATGTAAAAGTACATCCAAAACCTATTGTAAATAAAGCCAACTTCCGCAATGTTTGTTTTGGGGAAACCACCGAATACGACCCCGATCCATTTGCAGTTATCAATTATGGCGGACGCATCGATTATTATATTTGGTATTTTGATAGAGACAGTATCGCATTAAAGCCGGATTCAAATAGATATACAACCTATACTTATGGCAGGCCAGATTTATATCGAGTGCGTTTGCGTTTGGTCTCTGATGAAAAATGTGTAACGAATTTGGATACCAATTTAAGGATTCATCCAAGGCCACAACCCGAATTTCAAACCAAGAGCATGTGTTTTGGAGATACAACCCATTTCCGTAGGGTTTTAAAAAGATATCCGATTGAAGACAGTATGTATTACCGTTGGTATATAAATTACCAATTTGTAAAACAAGATACCGCCCTGAAATATTATTTTAATGCTCCTGGTAATTATAATATTACACTGGTGGGAGAATCACTGGTAGGTTGCAGCGATTCTGCCATCGGCATAGTCAGATCATTCCCTGTTCCCAATCCTACATTAGGCTTAAATACGTCTGTTTTAGGTAACGATACGTTCCAATGTTTGAATGCGAATCGTTATACCTATGATTATGATTTTGGATTAGACTTATATGATACCCTCGATGTGTCGCGCATCGATTTTGGTGATAGTACCATCGAAAGCCCGGCTACTACAACGGTGCACCGATACTCAAAAGCAGATACTTTTACGGTACAATTGCGCGTTCAGAATATCAATGGCTGTGCCGATAGTGTAACCCAAACAGTAATCGTTTGGCCTTCGCCAATCGCCGACTTTAGTTATGAAGGGATCTGTATGCCCGATTCGGTAACCTTTGTTGATACCAGCAGTACCTCTGAATATCCTATAGCGAATAGATATTGGGACTTTGGAGATAGTGAAGTGGATACAGGGTCAGTTCTAATCAAGCACCCCTATCCAAACTCAGGACCCTACACGGTTCAGCTGATCGTAGAATCGTCTTTGGGTTGTACCGATACGACTAGTAAATTACTCGATTCACTTGTAGATATTCCTGTTACCAATTGGGCTTTAGTAGGAGGTTCAATGCCTATTTGTAAGAGCGATTCGGTAATTTTCGAGGCTCAAGGTGGAGATTCGTTAGTTTGGAATATAGATGGTGATACCTCTGCTCAAAAAGCCTTTAGAAGCAGTGGTACCTATTATTTCACCGCTACTAATAAAGGGAAATGTTCTGCAATAGATTCGGTTCAAGTGTTTGCCTACACGCCCACAGATATTATCCCTAATCCGGATACAGTTATCTATCGCGGTCGACAAGTGAATTTATACGTAAAAAATGCCGCTTTCAATATCAAGTGGACCCCTAGTGCATTCTTAATGGGGGACTCTACTCAGGCAGTAGTAAAGACCACTCAACTTATAGATAGCATTCGTTTTTATGTGTCGGCCTTAGATTCAAATGGATGTCCAGATTTAGACTCGGTTACCATCAAAATTATAGATCCTCCATTGGTAAAGATTCCTAATATTATCACCCCTAACGGAGACAATGAGAACCAAACCTGGAATCTAATTGATATTCCTGATTTATTCCTCTATAACATTGTTATTTCCGATCGTCAAGGAAAGCGGGTTTATGATTCTGAGAATTATAAAAACGATTGGGCCGCTACCGATTTTAATGGAAATGAATTACCCAATGGTGTGTATTTCTATCACATGAAAAACAGGCAAACCAACCAAATTTACAGAGGTTATATTCAAGTAATACGATAAGAAAATGAAGAAGATAATTTTAGCACTCGCTCTGTTTAGTCAGTTAGCTACGGCCGTGAAGGCACAAATGGGGGCGAGAATTGACCAGTATTACTTGGATCGATCCATATTAATTCCTGCGGCGGTGGCCCATACAGAAGAAGGGTACTTCAGTACCTATTATAACAAACTTTTTATAGACGTTCCTGGAGCGCCACAGCACACTACCATCAATGGAGTAATGCCTGGGGGGAATGACAATACTGCTTTTGGTATTTTCTATATGAAGGAAAACATTGCGTTCTCCGAAATGCATAATGCCTATGCTACGTATGCCTATGCGTTTAAATTAGGAAGTGAAACAAAATTGAGCTTGGGCGTGAGTGCCGGTGTATTAAGTCAGAATTTTGATGCGACCAAAGCGGTTTATTATGATGATAACGACGCGAAAATTACCGCTCTTATGTTCAGTCCGCCGGTAGTACGAGCCGACTTAAGAGCCAGTATGTATATTTCTGCCCCTAAATGGTATACCGGTTTTTCTATAACGCGATTACCCTCACCACGGTTCGATTACTCCTATTATAATTATGCGGCTAGTTACGAATTACAATCTCAAGCCAATTTCTTGTTAGGATTCAATGCGGCAATCGACGACGATTTAACCTTACAGCCTTCCATGAATTTGGGAATGTATAACTGGGATTATATGTATTTCCAAGCCAATGTGAATTTAGACTACAAAGAGAAAGTATGGTTAGGATTGGGACTCAATCATTTATGGCAAGCCGGATTTAATGTAGGGGTTAAGCCTCAAGATGCGGTAACCGTAGGATATTCGTTCAAATTGCCCGACGGTCAGCAACATGGATTACTTGGACCTATTCATGAATTTACCGCTATAATTGGATTCTCCGCGCTTGGTGGAGGTGGCAGTGGCGATGGCTCGGGATCAGGTGACGGCGATGAAGATTCAGACCTTTCTAAAGACAGTGACTACGATGGGGAAGGGGTTTCTCCAAGTGATCGACCTAAAAAAGAAGTAACGGCAAAAAAATTCGAAGACATGGAAAACTTTGGATTGGGAAATGATACCAGCGGCATTAATCTGCCTCCAATGCCGAAATTAAAACCCGAACCCGGACATTATTTGGTTACAGGGCTTCATGCTACAGAGGAAAAAGCTAATCAGCAAATCAAGGAGCTATATATGAAAAATGTAATCGCATTTAAATTTTATGATCCTCGAGTAAAGTCATATTATGTTTTTGTTCGTAAATACACTAACGAAAAAGATGCAAACAAAGGGGAGTTCTACTTTGAAGGACAGGTGCCTCGGGTATGGATCCGCGAAATTCGCGAATAATGAGCTTTAAGTTATTTGCACTTATTGCAAAGAGGTTGTTTCATCACGGAACAACCTCTTTTGTTTTATATGAGAATTGAATTGATGGAAGGCGTGTAAATGTAACAGTAATTCAATAACACTGGCCTCGAAAAGCAATGTTTAGATTACAAGATTACTTGACAGATTGATTGAAGGCGTGTAAATGTAACAGTAATTCAATAACACTGGCCTCGAAAAGCAATGTTTAGATCACAAGATTACTTGGCAGATGTAAGTGCATATTGTATCAAATTCGCTCCCATACGCAGCGCCTGTAAGCGAACATTAGGTGGGTCGTTATACACTTCAGCATCTTCCCATCCATTACCTAGGTCGCTCTCAAAATCATAGAAGCACACGAGTCTACCTTTATATACCAATCCCAATCCTTGTGGTCTTTGACCATCGTGTTCATGTATCTTAGGAAGTCCCTGAGGAAACGTAAACTTTTGTTTGTAAATAGGGTGGTTAAAAGGGATTTCAATAAATTCGGCTTCGGGCAATACTTTTTTCATTTCTCTACGAATGTAATCGTTGAGGCCGTAATTGTCGCAGATGTGCAAAAAGCCACCGCCTATGAGGTAGTTTCTTAAATTTTGGGCTTCTTGATCATTAAAAATTACGTTTCCATGTCCGGTTAGGAAACAAAAAGGAAATTGAAAAATATCTTCGGAACCCACTTCGATGATGCGTTCGTTTGGTTGAAAGGGAGTACCCAATTCTTTATTGCAGAATTGAATCAAGTTTTTCAGGGCTGTCTTGCTTGAATACCAATCTCCACCGCCATTATATTTCAATCGCGCAACGGATAGCTGGGATTGTGCGGTAACGACAGTAAAACTTCCCCCGAGAAAAAAAATCAGAAGCAAATACGTGCAGAGGATACGGCGCTTCATGATGTATAGGGTTATAGAAGGGTGATGAGAAAGAGGGCGCCAATAGCGATGCGGTAAACGCCGAACCATTTGAAGCCATTTTTTTGGACCATGCCGATGAAGAATTTTACGGCGATGGCGGCGGTGATGAAGCTGATTACATTTCCGATAGCGATATCGCTTAGGTTTTCAGCGCTTAATTCATCCCAGTTTTTGAGGACTTTATAACCGGCGGCTGCGCTTAGGGTGGGGATGGCCAAAAAGAAGGAAAATTCAGTAGCTGCTTTTTTGCTTAATTTTCGACCTAGGGCTCCCATAATAGTAGCGGCGCTTCTGCTTGTTCCGGGTATCATCGCAAAGGTTTGCACGGTTCCAATGATCAGGGCATCTTTAAGGGTAATATCGTCGACTTCTTTGGTTCCTTCGGGTAGGATTTTATCGATTACAAGGAGCAAAACACCCACAGCAATGAGCATGACGCCCACAATTACAGGAGTTTGAAGGAGCTGTTCTAAGAAGTCGTCGAATGCCAAACCGAGAACCGCAGCAGGGATAAAACCAACGAATAATTTTTGGTAAAATGAAAACCAATTGGTTTGGAAAAAACGCTTCCAATACAAGACTACGACAGATAAAATAGCTCCAAATTGTATGGAAATTATATAGGTATCGAGCTGTTCGCCTTCTAGATTGAGCCATTCTTTGAACATCATAAGATGTCCAGTACTACTAACGGGCAGATATTCGGTGATTCCTTCTACGACAGAAAGAATCAGATTTTCAAGGAAGGTCATTTTTTACGATAGAAAATCGCGTAAATGCCAAGTCCGAAACCT
This sequence comes from Bacteroidia bacterium, assembly GCA_965659745.1. Lineage (GTDB taxonomy): Bacteria > Bacteroidota > Bacteroidia > NS11-12g > UBA955 > VMCP01. Next base: position 19,820 of record CBFHXF010000012.1, on the reverse strand, counting down.
AAAATTACTACAGCAGGGGCTAAGGTGGTGCGGCGAAAATCATAGATGTCGCCATCCGTACCGCTCATTAAGAAAAAGCCAATGATTACGATGGCCAAGCTTACCGCGATTAATACAAAATTGTCTTTCCCAAAAATCATTTCAGACGAATTGGCTTTGGTGGGCTGATTGGTGTTTTTATCTTTCATCAATATAAATTTTCAATTTTCATTTTCAAAAACTTGCGTGTACTCATCCAACTGGAGATGGCCGCAAGTAAGACTCCAAAAATAGCAATAGAAAGTGAAAATATTCCTAATTGTTGAAAATCGATGTGCGCATTGATGGTTTTTATGACGGGGAATAAATCGGTATTGTTCGGAATACCCCAAAAAAGGAGCCAATTAAAGAAGAAAGCGATGGGGATGGCAATAAGCGCATAGCTTACAAATTTTAAAATAAAAGGCCGCACGATAAATCCGTTTGTAGCTCCAACGAGTTGCATGCTTTTAATGGTATGCCGATTGGCGAAAATGCCCAATCGCACTGAGCTTTGAATGAGCACAATGGCTATAAAGCATAAGATTAAGGTTATGCCGCCCGCGGCAACTTGTATCTTTTTCAAATTTTCGGTCATGGATTCGAGCCAGTTTTGCTGAAAAATAACATCTTCAACATTTTCTTGTTGTTTGAAATAGGTGCTTAATTCGGCAAAAAAATCGGGTTTGGCGTATTCAGCTTTGGGATAAATTTCAATGCTTAAAGGAAGGGTAACCGTTTCTACATAATTCATGAAATTGGGATCGTATTTATCGCCCATTTCCTTCATTGCTTGTTCGCGAGATACAAACTGGGTAGATTTTACCCAAGGTTTTTTCTCAACTTCTTTTTGGAAATTTCTAACGTAAGTGGCGTTTACATCATCGTTGAAATAAATATCGATACTGGTGGTTTCGAGCCAGTAATTTCCTAAACCTTTAAATGCCAACCAACTGGTACCCAAAAGGCCGAGCATAAAAATAACAGCCGTGAGGCTAAGTACACTAGGCACGGCGGAGGGTTTTTTGCGTTTTACGCGATTCTCTTCCATAGGATTGATTGCGAATTTCACCATTTCTGAATTCATAGGGAAAATTAGTTTTCCGCATTTCGTACTTTTGTCCAGCACAATAATCAAACCCACCCATAATGCAATTGTTAAAGCAAATTGATATAAATAAAGTCTTGTTCATTGATATCGAAACGGTGCCCGCCACACCTACATACGCGCATTTAAATGATCGTTGGAAAAAACTTTGGGAACGAAAGGCGCAGAGTTTGGTAAAAGAGAACATTACCGCAGCCGATATGTATGATAGGGCAGCCATTTATGCAGAGTTTGGTAAGATTGTGTGTATTTGTGCAGGAATTGTAACAGGATTTCCTGGTAATCCTAGTTTGCGATTAAAATCGTTTGCCGGTGATGATGAAAAGAAATTACTTGAAGATTTTGCCGATTTGTTGCGGGTGTATTTCAGTACCCCTAATTCAAGGCTATGCGCGCACAATGGTAAAGAATTCGATTTTCCATATTTATCAAGGCGCATGCTCATTCATGGAATTCCACTTCCATTGATGCTGGACAATGCGGGTAAAAAACCTTGGGAAATCAACCATCTCGACACAATGGAGATTTGGAAAATGGGCGATTTTAAAAGTTTTACTTCCTTAGATTTGTTAGCGGCTATTTTTGATATTCCAACACCTAAAGACGATATAGATGGCAGTATGGTAGCCGATGTTTATTATCAGGATAAGGATTTGCCAAGAATTGTTCATTATTGTTTGAAGGATGTAGTAACGTTAACTCAGGTTTTTTTGAAGATGATGAATGTGAGCTTAATTCCAGATGAAAGGGTTATTTTACCGACCTGAGGCAACGATAAGGTAGGGAAACACGTCTAGTTTTTATATATTTGTAGGCATATGTTCATTCGGCACATCTCTTTACTGTTTACCATGCTTTGGGGCTCAACTTTATTTGGGGCTGAACCTACAGTAGCACCCACTAACGGTAAAGCGGGTACGATCCAATGTGATAAAGCGACGATTTCTTGGACAAATGGAAATGGTGGGTGGCGCATGGTTTTGGTTAAAAAAGGCGCTGCTGTGGACGCTTTGCCTTCGGATGGAACAAGTTATACCGCCTTTAATACCTTTACCGCGGGTCAAGAATTAGGAACAGGGAATTACGTGTGCTTTAATAATATTACGAACAATTTTGAACTAAAAGGATTACAAACAAACACTCGATATTACGTTACCATAATTGAGCACGATGGCGGTTCTAGCATTGATTACCTTACAAGCAAGGTAGATACTTTTTCTTTTGTAACTCAATGGCTAAATTTAGATTTTGACTTCGATGTGGATGATACCTGTGACCGCACTAACGTTGTTACATTTACGAATAAATCTTCTGCTTCATTTACCGGGTTAACCTTCACATGGTACCTGAAAGACGGTAATGATAAGCAGGGCAAAGACATTACTCACACCTATTTGGAAGGTGGGAATTATCAGGTTACCTTAATCGCATCTCCAAGTTTTGGTTGTGTAGATAATTACACGAATCAAAAAGCGGTAAGGATAATACCACGCCCTATTAGTAAGCCCATCGAAATGAATGGTCAAGTGCAACAATGTTTGGAGGGCAACGTTTTCCGTTTTTCGGATGTAACGACCATAAAAAACCTCCCTCAAATGGCCTATGTGCGTACTTGGTTTTTTTCATCCACAGATTCCTCCACTATTCCTAGGCCAATAAAATCATATTCAAAGGCGGGCAAATATAGAATTGGTTACAAAAGCGAAACTTTCTTTGATAATAAGCCTACTGGATGTACTGATACGACCTCATTGGTTATTGAAGTTATTCCTAGTCCATCTAGCGGTATTGATATCAACGACCCCATTCAATGTTTGAATGGCAATAGTTTCGTGTTTGACAACACATTCCCGGGTTTGGTTGCCTTCTCTTGGGATTTAGGAGACGGTACCATTTCCCCAAATAAAACCATCACACATTCGTATGCGTCCGCAGGGAATTATCGAATCATACATGAGGCAGAAAGTACCATTGGGTGCAAATCTAAAGATACGGTATATGTATCGGTGAAACCTAATACAATTGCTTCTTTCTCAGGTTTGCCTGCTCAAGTTTGTGAAGACGGTCCAGCAATTCCACTTTTCCCCAATAACCCTAATGGTGTGTTTTCTGCAACTTCGGGTTCGTTTAGTGGAAATAGTTATCTGCCTGGTCCTGCAGGGGTACACACGGTTAAATTTGTAGTACTCGACTCTTTTTGTCCTGATTCCGTAACCTCTAGCATCACCATTGTTCAGCGCCCCCAATTCAATCTTGGTCGCGATACTACTTTATGCGACGGTGGCTACATGGATGTATTTGTTTCTGCCACAGGCACACTTAATTGGGAAGATGGTACCTCTGTGAATCCTAGGTCTATTTTTAACGAAGGTAAATATTGGGCTACAGTTGATAATAATGGCTGTTCTTGGACCGATACGTTAAATGTATCGGAAGCCCTAACACCACAAGCGTCATTACCCCAAGATACGTTTATCTGTAAGGGTTCTTTATTGCGCTTGGTTCAAAGATGGCCTGATGCCGTTATTACATGGAGTAATGGGACTGTAGATACAGTCATTTATATCAGCGAGCCGGGTACCTACAGCGTTACTGTGTCGAATGCATGTGGAACTGTATCTGATAATATGACTTTAGGGGTAACCGATGGTTTTTGTGATATTTTCCCTCCTACTGCTTTTACCCCGAATGGAGATGGTAGAAATGATTATTTTGAGATTTTAGGCCGTGATATAGATCCAATTAGCTTGCAGATTTTCAATCGTTGGGGTGAATTGATTTTTGATTCCGAACGAAGTAAAGATTTCAGATGGTACGGCGATGCCAATGGCGAATTATGTATGGAGGGAAATTATCCCTATATATATAGGTATCAACAAAAAGTGGGCGATCGCGTGCGCCGTTCTACTTACAAAGGAGCTGTTTTCTTGTTGCGTTAATCTTATCACCCGCTTTATTGCGTACCCATTTTTAATTGCCTGTTTCTGATTTGCGTTTGATTAACGGTTAATTCTGCTATAAGTTTTTCTTTTATTCCTTTCGGAAGTCCGTAAATTTGCAGCAATGAACCACCAACTTTTGGAGCAAGCCAAACAGCTAGGTCTTTTAGAAGAAGAATATCATAAGATCTGCGGAATCCTCAATCGTGAACCCAACTTTACCGAACTATCCATATTTTCAGTGATGTGGAGCGAACACTGTAGTTATAAAAACTCAATTGTTTGGCTCAAAACACTTCCCAAAGAAGGTACCAAAATGTTGGCCGAAGCGGGTGAAGAAAATGCGGGCTTGGTAGATATAGGCGGTGGATTGGCGTGTTGTTTTAAAATTGAAAGCCATAACCATCCCAGCGCAATAGAACCTTATCAAGGTGCCGCTACTGGAGTTGGAGGTATAAATAGAGATATATTTTCGATGGGTGCAAGACCTATCGCCCAGTTGAACTCTTTGCGATTTGGAAATATCCATACAGATAGAACCAAATGGTTGGTTAAAGGAGTGGTGAAAGGTATTGGCGATTATGGAAATGCGTTCGGTATCCCAACCGTTGGAGGTGAGGTCTATTTCGACGATTGCTACGAGCAAAATATTCTCGTTAATGCCATGAGTGTGGGTATAGTTGAAGTTGGGAAAAGTATTTCTGCAGGTGCTGGAGAGCCAGGAAATCCCGTTTATATTTTCGGATCTGCTACCGGTAAAGACGGAATTCACGGAGCTGCATTTGCAAGCAAGGATATGTCTGAAGATTCCATTAATGATTTACCTAGTGTTCAAGTAGGTGACCCTTTCTGGGAGAAGCTAATACTAGAAGCCAGTATGGATTTAATTGCTGCCGATGTGGTAGTGGGCATGCAAGATATGGGCGCGGCAGGTATTACTTGTAGCACAAGCGAAATGAGTGCCAAAACCAATGTGGGTATGGATATCCAGTTGGATAAAGTTCCAATGCGCCAACCCGATATGAAAGGTTGGGAGTTGTTGCTCAGCGAAAGTCAAGAACGCATGCTCGTGATTGTTGAAAAAGGTAAGGAATTGATTGCCGAACAGATTTTCCAAAAATGGGACCTTACTTACTCTCACATTGGTGAGGTAACCGATTCTAAGCAAGTGCGTTATTTTATGAATGGAGAACTTGAGGCTGAAATACCGGCCGAATCTTTAGTATTAGGTGGAGGGGCTCCGATTTATCACCGTACTTGGAAGGAACCCGAATATCTTAAAGAAATTGAAGCTTTTGATATCAATCAAATTCAGGATATCGACATCAATGAATCCAAAGAAATTGCATTACAAGTAGCCGCATTGCCTAATATAGCCAGCAAACGCTGGGTTTATCAGCAATACGACTCAATGGTTGGAACCGTAAATCAATCTACGAATTTGCCCAGTGATGCGTCTGTAGTTAAAATTAAAGACACCAATAAAAGTTTGGCGTTAACGGTCGATTGTAATAGCCGATACGTACATGCCAATCCCAATAAAGGGGCTCAAATAGCCGTTGCCGAAGCCGCAAGGAACATTCGTTGTACCGGTGGGGTTCCTACGGCCATAACCAACTGTTTGAACTTCGGAAATCCATATAACGAAGAGGTTTATTATCAATTTAAGTCTTCCATCGAAGGAATGGGAGAGGCCTGTAAAGCATTTGACACTCCGGTAACTGGCGGAAATGTGAGCTTTTACAACCAAAGCACCAACGGTCAAGCCGTTTACCCAACTCCAACAATTGGAATGGTGGGTATCATCGAAGATCCCGCTCATGTGATGAGTTTGAACTTTAAGTCTGCAGGCGATGCTATTGTTCTCTTGGGAAGCCCAAAGAACGACATAGGCAGCTCACAGTATATTGCTAAAATTAAAGGCATAGCCCTTTCAAACTGTCCTGAGTTTGATTTGTCTGAGGAGTTGAAATTACACCATCTTTTAGAACAAATAAGCCGTCAGCAGCTCGCACAGAGCGTACATGATATCTCAGAGGGTGGATTCTTTGTGGCCTGTTTAGAAAGCGCCATGTCAGGTAAGCTCGGATTTGATGTATGCACTCCACGAGAATTGCGCCTAGATGCGGCTCTTTTTGGAGAAAGTCAAAGCCGTGTAGTGGTTTCCCTAGGAAATGAAAAATTGCAAGACTTGCTTGATTTAGCACAACATTTTGGAGTTGAGGCCTTACATGTAGGTACCGTTATCGAAAGCAATGTGGTTGTCAATGGCAATAATTGGGGATCTGTAAAGGAATTTGAAACTCCTTATCAGAATGCAATAGGCGAGATCATAGAGTCCTAAAAAAGATTTGCGTATTTCGCAAAATCAAAGACTCTGGCGAAATCTCAAGTATTTTTTTATTAATTTTACGTCATGCGATTTCTTGATTTGAGCCTAAAGGTATGTTTATGGGTGTGTTCCCTCGTTGCTGCGCAATTTCTTGCGGCACAAACAGATCCTACATTCCAACATACTGAGCCAGTGGAGGTGTCCATAACCGTTGGCGATACGCTTGTTTTGGGTAAGCCTAAAAGTTCTTCGGTTTTTGCATTTATCGATATCTTTCGCAAAACACGCTGGGATCCTAATCCGTTACCGAATGACGAATTTACTCAAAAGTATAAAACCTACGATTCTGCAACGGGGAATGGATTTTACCGTTACTTTTTTCGGGGCGATTTTGATGCGGCGGAATTGCCCGCTAGCTATCAGGGACGGAAATTCCGCATTAAAGGTTTAGAGGTGGTTAGCAAAGAAAAAGACGGCTCCCCAATGAATGTGATTTACCTAGAAACAGATCAAGAAGACACCATCATAATGGTAGATATTGACAATGCGGCGGAATTTGGCGAAATTGAGAACGTTATATTTTCTACCCAAAAATCACAAAAGCCATAATGGACAATTCCGGAATATTAGCCCAATTGAATTTGTATGCCAAGCTTGCGGAGCTACATAATGAGAATGCATTTAAAATCAGAGCCTACACGGCTGCCGCATTTAATCTAAAAAAGCTCAAAGAACCTTTTGGAGCATTGAGTGATGCGGATTTACTCGATGTTCCCAACGTGGGTAAAGGGGTGGTAGAGAGCATACGCGAAATTGGATCTACCGGACGTATGCAAGCATTAGAAGAATTATTGGCCATAACGCCTCCGGGTATTGTAGAAATATTACAAATTAAAGGATTAGGGCCTAAAAAGGTAGGCATAATTTGGAATACCCTTCAAATCGAAAGCGTTGCAGATCTTTTAGATGCGTGTAGGCAAAATAGATTGGTTGAGGTTAAAGGATTTGGTCTAAAAACCCAAGCAGAAATTGTTCGCAATATAGAGTTTTCCTTAACAGCGCAAGGCAAATGGCACTATGCAAGACTTTGGGAGCCTGCTACGGCTTTTTTAGAAGGGATAAAAAAAGAATTCCCAGAAGCTCAAGTATCTTTTACAGGTGCATTTAGGCGTGCAGCGGTGGTATTGGAAACGATTGAGATAATTTGCGATTTAGATCCAGATGAAGTTTTAGAATACTGCGACAGTAATGGCATACCTGCACAATTGAATGATGCAGAAGTGGAGGCTACCTTAAATGGACAATATCCGATTTTGGTTTTTTGCACTGATGCGGAATCGTTCACACGCGAACTTTTTGAAACCACAGGGAATACGGCTCACCTAAAGTCTTTGCAATATCAAAGGAGCGAAAATTTCGTAAACGAAGAATCGTATTACAACACAAAAGGATATCGATGGATTCCCCCAGAGCAAAGAGAGGGCCTAGACGAATTAAGTTTGGAATATCCCAAGGATGGGTTTATTGAATTTTGGCAACTTAAAGGGGTATTGCACAATCATACAACCTATAGCGATGGTTTGAATAGCCTTCGGGAAATGGCAGAATATGCCAAAAGTCAAAAATATGAGTACTTGGGTATTTGTGATCATTCTCAAAGCGCGGGGTATGCAGGAGGCCTTAAACCCGAAATCTTACTCCAGCAAATTCAAGAAATAAACACATTAAATGAGGAACTGTCGCCCTTTAAAATTTTCAAAGGAATTGAAAGCGATATTTTGTCAGACGGCAGTCTTGATTACGACAATGAGATCTTAAAACAGTTGGATTTTGTGGTGGCTTCGGTTCATTCCGGACTCAATATGGATGAAGCTAAGGCTACGGCCCGACTCATAAAGGCAATTGAAAATCCGTATACCACAATTTTAGGTCACCCAACCGGACGCCTTCTATTATTAAGAAATGGATATCCAATCAATCATGAATTTATAATCGATGCCTGTGCGGCAAACGGCGTTTGCATTGAATTGAATGCACATCCGTATCGTTTGGATATTGACTGGACATGGATTCAATATGCTCAAAATAAAGGAGTTTGGATAAGTATAAATCCCGATGCTCATGAAAAGCAAGGGTACCACGACATGTTTTTTGGCACATTGGCTGCGAGAAAAGGTGGTTTATTAACTCGAAATACTTTGAATGCGTTGAATAAAGATGCGTTTGAACTTTATTTGTCAGAAAGGCGAAGTCTAATAAAGTGAAACGCGTTCTAGTCATCCGGTTTAGTTCCATTGGGGATATCGTGCTATGCAGTGCGGTATTGCGAAACTTAAAACAGCAATTCCCTCAAATTCAAATCGATATACTCACAAAATCTAATTTTGTGTCGGTTTGGAAAGATAATCCGCATATTCACAGAATTTTAAAATGGGATGATAAACGGGATACGCAGGCTTGGAAATCAACTTCATATGATTTAATTCTCGACTTGCATAACAATTTGCGATCATTTCGTGTAAAATGCTTACGCTGGGATGTACCGAATATGAGCGTGAGTAAAGAAAACCTAAAAAAAATGGCGCTTGTTTTAACTAAAATGCCCTTTTTTGCGAGTACGCCGATTTCGGAGCGATACAATGGTTTGCTTGAGAAAGTAGGAATTAAGTGCGATAATAACGGGTTGGATTTTTATGGTTTAGAATCACTGCCTTCCGATTTTAATTTATCCCAACCATACCATGTGATTGCCTTGGGAGGTTCCTACGAAACGAAACAAGTTCCCACAAAAAAATATGTAGAATTTCTTTCAACTGAAGGCTCGGAAATTCCATTTGTATTGATAGGAGGTAAGGGCGAAATAGAGAGTGCCGCTGCTATTCAGATGGCTTTCCCCGGAAAAACAATCGATTTAACAGGCAAACTCAGCTTAGGACAATCTGCCCAATTAGTTAAAGAGTGTAGGGTGCTTGTTTCGGGCGACACAGGTATGGCGCATATTGGGGCTGCATTAGGGAAGCCAATTCTATGGATTTGGGGCAGTACCACGCCTCAATTGGGCATGATGTCGCCCCAAAAGCCCAATCAGGGCGAACTGATTTCAATGGAAGTTCTTGGCCTTGGTTGTAGGCCTTGTTCTAAGCTCGGGCACCATAAATGCCCGAAAAAACACTTTAAATGTATGGACCATAATCCAGTACTTTGGCGTGAAAATTTGGAAAAATTGAGCGCAAGTGCATTAGGGTAATGCGATTGATTATTTTTTTATGTAATTTCGCGACCTTATAAACATTAACCTGAGAATCGAATTCAGATGAAAAGCAATAAATCACTCGTTATTTTCTCCGTCGTTTTGGCGTTGGCATCCTTATTTCAACTTTCATTTACGTTTCAAGCGAAGAGCTTTGAAAAGGAAGCAATGGAATTTGCCCAAAAGAAGTCTGCCCAAAATGGCGCAAATGAAAAAGAGGTTTACCGTCGTTACATCGACAGCCTTGGAAACAAAGACTATTATAGTTTCTTAGGAATGGTTTCCTATACCTACTATGAATGTAAACAACGTGAGCTAAACCTCGGTTTGGATTTGCGTGGGGGTATGAACGTAATCCTAGAGGTTGAGAAAGATGCCATTATAAAGGTATTGGCTAACGACCCTACAGATGCCGATTTAATCAAATCTTTAGAAATGGCCAATATCGAAGTTCGCGATAATGGTACCGAATATGTTACGGCTTTTGTTAACGCATTCAAGAGCACTGCGAAAGACAGAAAGTTAGCTGTTTTGTTCGTTAAAGGAAATAACTCTCAAATTCAAGCAAGCAGCCAAGAAGTCGAGGTTGTAAATTATTTACGTTCAAGTATTACTACTGCAGTTTCTAACGTGAAATCAGTAGTAGAAAAGCGTATCAATCAAGCCAATGTTACTCAGCCTATCGTTCAAGAAGTAGATGGCGGACGTATCAGCGTTGAATTGCCAGGTGTTGACAATCCTAGAAGGATGGAAGAATTGGTAGAGAAAAGTGCCAAGCTTGAGTTTTATGAAGTGATTTCTGGAGTTGAAGCGAGTCGTGTCTTGAATTCATTGGCGAATAATACCATTGGCTTAGAAGTTGACACCACTGCTGCAGATTCCAATACTGTGCCAAGTAGAATTTCTGCTGTGGGTAGAATATTAAAACCCTTTGGTAATGGACAAGGTTCGGCAAGTGCTCTAGTGAGCGCAGCAGACCGCAAATTATTAGATGATTTATTAGCAAAAGAGGAGTATCAAAACATTTTAGGTCCCTCTGTAAAAGTAGCCTACAGTGCAAAACCTACCGATATTGATGCAAACGGTAAGGAAATCGCAAATTCTAACGACTATTTAGTATATTTCTTGCGCAAGGATCGTGAAGGTAACGCCGCGTTAGCTTCTGATGAGGAAAATATCATTGAAGATGCACGTGAAAATACCAACCAAGTAGGACAGATCGAGGTAACCATGCAAATGACTCCTGCGGCTGCTTCTCGTTGGGCACAAGTTACCGGTTCTAATGTAGGTAACTTCATTGCAATTGTACTTGATAACAGAGTATACTCAGCACCGGTTGTAAATCAAAAGATCAGCGGGGGTAATTCTCAAATTTCTGGAAACTTTGATATTCGCGAAGCTCAAGATCTAGCAAACGTATTAAAAGCAGGTAAGTTGCCCGCACCTGCGCGTATTGTAGCAAGTGAAGTGGTAGGTCCTTCTTTAGGACAAGCGTCTATTGATAGCGGTTTGAACTCCCTATTGATTGGTTTCTTATCTGTAGTGGTATTCATGATACTCTACTACAACCGTGCCGGTTGGATTTCTGTTGTAGCCGTATTAGGTAACGTATATTTAATCATGGGTGTATTGTCAAGCTTAGGTGCGGCATTAACACTTCCTGGTATTGCCGGTATCATATTAACCGTCGGTATGGCAGTAGATGCGAACGTACTTATTTACGAACGTATCAAAGATGAATTAGCTTCAGGAAAAGGTTTGAAAGCGGCCGTTGAGCTCGGTTTTAAACACGCCTTAAGCGCTATTATTGACTCTAACATTACCACACTTTTAGCGGGTATTATATTGACATTCTCTGGTGCAGGACCTGCTTATGGTTTCGCCATTATCCTAGTAATCGGTATATTCAGTTCTATGTTTACCGCGTTATTCATCACGCGTTGGTTATTAGAAAGTCGCATCGCTAAAGGTAAAGACATAACCTTTGATACTTCATGGAACCGTAATTTCTTGAAAAACAAAAATTACGACTTTGTTAGCAATCGTAAAAAGTATTACATTTTCTCTGCCTTGTTCATTTTGGCAGGAGCAGTTGCCTTCATCATGAAAGGCGGTATTACAACGGGTATTGATTTTAAAGGGGGTAATGCTTTCATTATTCAATTTGACGATACTAAAAACTACGCTACTGAAGAAATTAAGAAAGCATTGGATAATTCTTTGGCATCTTCAAGTAATGAAGTAAAATCGTTCGGTTCTGAAGGTCAATTTAAAATCGTAACTACTTATTTAGTAAATGACGATAGCAAAGATAAAAGAGATCGAGTTCGCGAAGATTTGTTGAGTGCCTTGAAGGGATTTGAATTGAAAACTCCTGAAGGCTCTGACAGTCCAATTCTACAAAGCACCAGTGTGGGAGCTGCAATTGCTACCGAAACCCGTAATACAAGTACCTTATTGGTGTTACTGGCGATAGTAGGTATATTCTTGTACATCGTAGTGCGTTTTAGAAGCGTTGCATATGGCTTGGGAGCTACGGTGGCATTGATTCACGATATATCTTTTGTTTTAGCTGCATTTGCTATTTTAGATGGTGTCTTACCGTTCGCAACCGAATTTGACCAACACTTAATCGCGGCATTGTTAACCTTGTTGGGTTACTCAATCAACGATACGGTGATTGTATTTGACCGTATTCGTGAGTACTTGAGCAGTCGCAGAAGCGATCGTTCTGACATTACCATGATTAACGGAGCCATCAATTCAACATTAAGTCGTACCATTGTTACAGCAGCTACGGTATTCTTTGTATTGATCATTCTTTTCTTCTTCGGTGGTGATGCCTTGAAAGGTTTCTCGTTGGCGATGTTAATTGGTATACTTGCAGGTACTTATTCTTCTATTTGTATTGCAACGCCTGTAGTAGTTGATTTTACTTCTAAAAAGAAAAAGCAATAATATTTCAACCCTGTAAATAACAGAAAGCGGGGTTATGCCCCGCTTTTTTTTGATATAAACCTTATGAAAGACCTAACTCCAAAACAGTTACTAAACGCTTCAAAAGAATTTGGCTCGCCTTTATATGTATATCATGGCGAACGGATTGAATTTCAATATCACCGTCTTAAAAATGCTTTTAAGGATGTAAATGTGCACTTGCACTATGCCATGAAAGCCCTTAATAATATTAATATTCTGCGTATCATTAAAAAATTGGGATCTGGATTGGATGCCGTTTCTATTCAAGAAGTGCACTTGGGTTTGCGCGCGGGATTTGCCCCGAGTGAAATCATGTATACACCCAATTGTGTGAGCTTCGAAGAAATAAAAGAAGCCGTTGATTTGGGGGTGATTATAAACATTGATAATATTTCTATTTTAGACCAATTTGGTCATGAATATGGGAATACCGTGCCTTGTTGTATTCGACTCAATCCGCATATTATGGCAGGTGGACATTCTAATATATCTGTAGGGCATATTGACTCGAAATTTGGGATTTCAATTCACCAAATGCGACATGTGCAGCGGGTAGTGGAAACGCATAAAATGAGAGTAAATGGACTTCATATGCATACGGGTTCAGACATACTAGATGCAGAGGTTTTTTTACGCGGGGCAGAACTTTTATTTGAGGCGGCCATGCAGTTTCCTGACTTAGAGTTTATGGATTTTGGATCCGGATTTAAAGTGGGTTACAAAGAGGGCGATATCGTTACGGATATCGAACAAATGGGGTCGAAAATATCAGCGGCTTTCAAACAATTTTGCTCAGATTACGGAAGGGAATTAGCCCTTTGGTTTGAACCGGGGAAATTCATCGTTTCTGAGGCGGGTTCCTTATTGGTAACCACGAATGTTATTAAAACCACAACATCTACCGTTTTTGTAGGGGTTAATAGCGGTCAAAACCACCTCATCAGACCCATGTTTTACGATGCCTACCACCATATTGAAAACATCTCAAATCCCAACGGAACGCCTCGACTTTACAGTGTAGTTGGGTATATCTGTGAAACCGATACCTTGGGTTATGACCGTCAAATCCCAGAGGTTCATGAAGGGGATATTCTGCGCATCAAGAATGCGGGTGCTTATGCATTTTCAATGAGTAATAATTACAACGCAAGACTGCGTCCGGCTGAGGTGTTATTCTACAATGGCGATATGCATCTTATTAGGAAGGCAGAAACCCTAGAAGATGTTACACGAAATGAAATAGAAGTATTTAGCCTATAATTGGATTTGTAGGACAATGTACTCCACGATTAAACATTCGATTTAGGTAAATATGGAATCACGGCCACAACCTCTGTAAAACCTACGTTATAGGTCTAGTCATCATCTTTGGAACTGGGAACTACTCTTATAACCGTCCTAAATCCTACATTAGCGGCCTTGTAGTCGCCTCTTTTGAACATTATGGCACTTGGGTCTATGTAGTGAAATTCGTCGAGCCAGGAGCCTCCTTTGACCATGTAGTGCGATTTAAGGTCGGTATTCTCATGTAGGTAGCTTTGAAGCTGCTCGGGAGTTGCGGTTACATCGGGATTTGGAATAAGCCTCTCACTCATCGTATAAACATATTCCAAGTTATTGTACAGCTTCCCTTTAGCGGAAGTAGATGTCCATTCGGCTACGTTTCCTATCAAATGCGACGGATAATCGATGTCTCCTTCCGTGGTGAGCAAATGAAAAAAATCAGTATTTTTACTATATAAATCTGCTAATCTCAAGGTTTTAATAGGGCCCATATTAATGTTGCCTAGGTTACTTTGAACCCAATATTTGATATAATCCTTTTCAGGGTTTTGTATGGGATGTGTGGCACTTTGTCGCGTACTAACATTTACGGCTTTTACAAATTCTGCCTGAGTAGGTAAATCGACTAAAATCATATACCCCTTGGGCAAGAGGTCTTTAAATTTGGCATTCAGTTTCTTCTCCAACCAATTGCAATATTGCGTTGCCTGATACTGCGATACCCCTACCACCGGATATTTTGAGTAGGCTGGATGTTTAAAATAGTAAGACACGAAGGGTAACATAAACGCATTATCTCCCTGCAACCACACATTAGTATCAGGATGAGCCCACTGGGAAGAAATTTTACCCTCGGTAAAAAATGCCGAATTAGAATCAGCTAAAAATTCACGGTATTCTTCATTGGTTACCTCATTTTTTTGGATGTAAAAGGGGCTTATTTTGAAGCTCTTTGGAATGCATCTTATGCTGTCATATCCCCATTGGGGGAAAAAGGTCACGTCGGTGCCCGTTTTAGCATTTACTACATTAAAGTAATTCTGAGACAGGAATTTATTGAGTTTTTTAGACGGATTTACTAATTCAATTCCACCTAATGGATATTCATAAGGATCGCACCAATACTTTAATTGATAAGCAGGTATGGGAACCTCTTGGGCCCCAACGGGTGCGGCAAAGACCATAGAGAGGTATAAAAATAGAAAAAAGTATATTGGGTGATTCCCACTTTTAATTTTGGAGTTGATAGTCTTCATATCTTGGTTCTTATAAAATAAATCCATTCGATCAAAAGTACTTACATCAATGCCGGATTAGAATATACCCTGCGGTTTAGTTTTAAATCTTGTAATAAACGACTTACAGGTCTAAGTGTGAATAGCCACTGTCGACCAAATCCAGTTGGAATCCAACTAAATTCTAATTGCCAGCAATGTAAATTTCGAGCTACAGAGAAACGCGATCCATCCAACATATTACTTTTAAAATCGTAACCCGTTTCATAAGCGATTTTCCAATTTTCTGTAATAGAAAGATCTCCTGATATTCGGATTCTATTGGTGGAAATTCGATTGCTAGCAATGGGGTTTTCAGCATTGTAATTAGCCATATAGGCCAAATTGACGCTCCATGGAACATTAAAGTCGTAGTAGGAGCCAATTTGACTTTGGATATCTCTTAGTTCGGATTCTTCTTCTGCAATTTCTTTAGTGGGCTTCAGCGCTTTATTCGATTCTTTTTTGAAGGATTTTGAATTGAATGTGGTATTTACGTTAATGCCAGCGCTTCGCATGCGCAACAAGGGACCCTTCTCTAATACACTGAACTGATTGATTATTTTACCCGTTTCAGTGCGAACATATGGACTGTAATTGGTATTGGCGTTGATTCGAATAATTTTAAATAGAACAGTGTTGAAGGTTAATCTTACATCTGAGAATTTCAAGCTATCGGCAAAAACATTGTAACTACCTGAAAGATTCAATTGGTCGATTATATTGAATTTCTCAGTTTTGCTTTTTCCTGTACTATCTACCGAAAGCGTTTTTTTGCCTTGTAAGTTGTTATTCAGACCGTAACTAATGTTGCCTGATTGGGCTTGATTGATACTTCCTACAGCGCTATTGCTAAAGAAATTATAATTGACAATACGTCCGGAGGTATCGCTGTATGTGCGCGTCCAACCTTTTGCTAATGCATCAATATTGGGGGCATAAGATAGTGCAAATGTGGGGGTAATGGTATGTCGAATGGCTTGGATTTTACCCCATTTTAAATTAGTCAAGGTGCCGTAAATATTAGTTTTAGCACTTGCAGAAAAGGAATACGCATACTGTCGGAAGAATCCGTTGGTATCCCGAGTCACTATTTTGTTTGTTAAGGGATCCACACTTTGAAATCGGCCATTAAAATGCCAATTTTCACGATAGTTCAAACTTGGTGAAATATTCAAAATGCCACTGAACATTTTTATGTTGGTGCTTATGGGAACAGAGTGGGTAAGGCCACTACGAAAATCAGCAAGCGCCTCTCGGTATCGAGCAGAAAACAAGATGCTATCCTTTGTTTGAATGGTATTGGCCATGTTGCCGCTATAGCTGAGTCGCAGTTGCTGATACCATTTTTGATTGCTTCCAGATTTGGATGCAAAAGGCGTTAAACTAGAAATGCCGACATTTACAGACGGAAGTTCTAAACGAAAATCGCGTGTTTGGGTGTTCTGTGTATGTCTTGCGGACATGGCTAAATTGACTTTATTCTGCCAAAAAGATTGTCCATAATTTATGCTACTCGTAAATTGATTGTTACTTAAAGAATTCAAATCACGGCTATTGCGTTGATTGAATCCAGCGGTTACAACATTGATATTTCCACCGAATCTAACGCCCGGAAGGTATTTGGGGTCGAGGTTAAATTGCGACCTCACAGAAAAATCATTCGAACGGCTAAATAGGGGAGATGTTTGTTCTACACCATTAGAGAATCGGCTGTATTGTAAGGCCAAATTTCCTCGGAAAACATAGCGCTTTACATACTGAGTTTGTATTCCCAAGCGAAGATCACCGTTTAAATAAGCGTCTGTATTGATTTGTATATCAGAATGATCCCCTAGGCCTATGTAATAGCCAAAGTTTTGTAAATAAAAGCTTTTGTTGAAGGCGTTAAAGCCTAAACTTGGAAATAAAATTCCGTCGCGTTGTCCTTTTTTAAGCGGGGCTAATCCGAAAGGCAAAGCGATGGGAGTTGGAATTCCCAAGAAAACCAAATTTGCAGCTCCAAAAAGGGCTTTGTTATTCGGCATCACTTTCACTTTTGACGTGTTGAGGAAAAAGTGCGGATGGTCGGCATCACAGGTAGTGATTTTACCTTGAACTCCCCAGTAAAATTGCCATTGGCCTCCTTTAATACTTTTCCTAAGTGAATATGGGCCTCATCTTGTGCCAATCGCAAGCCATACACGCGGCCTTTTCCCGTTTTGCTGTTATAGTGCATGCTGTCTGCCGTATAGCTTTCACCGTCGTCTTTAAGCAGGGGTTTATCGCGGTAGACATTGAGTGAATCCAGAAACCCTTTGGCGAATAGTTCTTTGCTCTCCAATGCAATCCCTATTTGATAGGATTCGAGATTGGTTTTGGGGGAATTTATTTTGGCCTTATTATATAGGTATACGTATTTGTCTTGGAAAAGCAGCACCATAGAATCTTGTGCTTCAAATTCTACGATTTCATTAAAATTTGACTTTTTCTTTAAAGTGCTATCTTGTTTGTCTATAATTATAGACGTATCCCCTGTAATCCGAGCGCTATCGCTGATGTTTTGCCCACTCAAGGGAAGTGTCAGAACAATCCACAGCGCTATGATGATATATAAAGGGACTCTTTTTGGCATTTACAGAATTAATGTACGAATTTCGGCAAGGATTTTGATAGTATTAAGGAAACACAGTGATATGTACGAAAAACGCAAAAAATATTCATCTTTTCTTTTGGGTTTAACGCAAAACTCTTTAGGAAATTTTGCACTTACCATGTTTGTGGGTACAATATTAATGTGTTTTATGCCTTCGGCGAAATTTCCCCTGAGGAAAATAGATAAGATACAAACGATTGTACTCGATGCAGGACATGGGGGAGAAGATATAGGTGCACCGGGGATTAAAGGAAGTAGAGAGTTTTTAGAGAAAGACATTACCCTAGATTTAGCGTTGCGACTCGGTAAGTTGATTGAGGAAAAAATGCCGGAGGTTAAAGTGATGTACACTCGTAAAACCGATAAATCGGTAAAATTGTGGGAAAGGCCGAATTTTGCCAATCGCAACGAAGCAGATTTGTTTATCAGTATTCATTGTAATGCGAATAATAATCCCAAGGCTCATGGCAGTGAAACGTATTTTATGGGATTGCACGTTAACGAAGGGAATTTAGACGTGGCAAAACGCGAGAATGCGGTAATTGCATACGAAGCAGATTACAAAGAAAACGACCGTTATGGCGGCTTTGATCCCAACTCTCCAGAAAGTCATATTATTTTCTCCTTAGTTCAAAATGCGTACATGAATCAAAGCTTACGCCTGTCCTCTTACGTAGAGACAGAAACCGGTAAAATATCTCAAATTAGAAGCCGTGGGGTGAAGCAAGCGGGTTTTTTGGTCTTGTGGAAAACGTCAATGCCCTCTATTTTAGTTGAAACGGGTTTTATTACGAATCCGGAGGACAGAAAATTCCTGGCATCTGACGAAGGAAAAAACACCATCGCGAAGGGGATATTTAAGGCAATCGAAAACTATAAGTCGTTTGTCGAGAAAACGCCTTAATAGGCCTTTGTTGCTCAATTAATGTGTCATGCTTTTGTAAATTAATAGGCGTGTTTGGTCGTAACGTATTGTCATTTATTACGTTGTTGTTTAGTAGAGTGTAAAAAAATCTTAGTTTTTTAGGGAAATATGAAAGGTTTTTTGTTTATTGCGTCTTAAGAATAACTAAATACTAAAAGTATATTTATGAAATCAACAACTACAATGTTTAGAAAAGTGCTGATTTTCGGTGCAATGATCTGGGGATTTTTCCAGTCGAGCCGAGTTGAAGCACAAACCCCTTGCACCGGGACGCAAAACTATGGATGCTCGGGGCTTTATGGCTATGCCGGTGACGTTGACGCGATCACGGTAAAAAACAGCGCCGGTACGGTACTTGCCTCTTTTAGCAGCCTTAGCTGTAGTGGAAATGCAGCTACGACGTACAGAGGCGTGTTAAATGCAGGTGCGCCAATCGACCTTACGGCTGGTGAGCAAGTAACCATTGAAGTAACCGGTACATCATGGTCGGGTTACAATACCCGCGTGGGTATTTGGATGGATGTAAGTTTAAATTATCAGTATGAGCGTGAGGAATGTGTAGTAAATCCAGCAACCAATATTATTGGCGCTACTCCGGTTTCCTACAAAATTAATGTTCCTTGTTTCACAAAAGCAGGTAAATCGTTCTTGCGCGTTCGCGGTGCAATGGATGCTTACACCATGAACAACAATCAAGGTTGCGGTACCGTAAATGCTTATGGTAACTTGTTTGATTTGGAAGTTAATTATAAGCTTGGTCCTACTCCAGTGGCCGATTTTGTGGTTCCCACTACTAATACATGGCAAGAAACATTCCACAAGTTTCCTGCTAAAAACCCTAATTCGGGAGCAAGTTACACTTGGGTATTTGATAAAGTGGACGCTGTTAGATCTGACAATACAACAGTAGGAGAAGCGAAGTGGAATACGGCCGGCACATATAGTATCTTTATGAAAGTAGATTATTGCGGTATTGCTGACTCTACTACCAAAAATGTAACCATTATCAAACCAACTGCAGTACCAGTGGCCGACTTTATCGCCGCAAGTAATGAAGTTGAATTGGGTTACCAAAC
>CBFHXF010000011.1:34859-44739 GCA_965659745.1 Bacteroidia bacterium | reverse complement strand
AATGCCGAAAAAGGCATTGAATGGTCGGTGAATATGTTGAACACGTATGGTTTTGATTCGGTGTATAAACAACCGGTAATGGTGCCTCGTTGGGAGCGCGGCGCACGTGAGCCTTTGTTCATTGAGTCGGTTCTTCTGAGCCAAATGCTAGGTTCTATTACGGAATCTAAAATTGAGGAAGCACAGACCGATATAAATAAAAGTGTTTATCCTACATCTCCATACCCGATAATAGAATGCAATGGTTACTTACAGTGGTTGTTGAATAATATTGAGGGTATTAAAAGACGCGATAAAAGCACTAAGAACAGGCAATTTCCTATGGAAATTTCAGCGTTAGGGGGTAGTATTGGAGGCAATGCACAAGGTAAAATTGTGGTGATTCGCGATAGAAGCCAATTAGACAGTTTGGGCAAATTGGGTCGCTTGAAAGATCGCATCGTATTATTGAACCGACCTTTTGAAGAAGATTTTATCAAAACGTTCAAAGCTTATGGTTCCTGCGTTTCCCAACGGGTTTACGGAGCCGTTTGGTGTGCGCCTTACGGGGCAAAGGCGGTTTTGATTCGCAGTTTGAGTAACACCTGCGATATGCATCCGCATACGGGCGTTACCTACTATGAAGATAGTATTGTGAAAATTCCGATTGCGGCCGTGTCTACGGCATCGGCCGATGCTTTGGCGTATTTAGCGCAAAAAGACCCCAATTTAGAGGTGTCTTTTTCTTTGAACTGTAGGACGCTCCCCGAACGCCTGAGTGCCAATGTATGCGCGGAACTAAAAGGAATACAATCGCCTAAAAATGTGATTGCATTTGGGGGACATTTCGACAGTTGGGATGAGGGAGAAGGGGCGCATGACGATGGCGCGGGAATCATGCATTGTTTTGAGGCTTTACGGATTCTAAAGACCTTAGGTTATCAACCTCGAAATACACTGCGAATGGTATTTTGGATCAATGAAGAAAACGGTACCCGCGGCGCACTGGAGTATGCCCGAGCAACCGCCGAAAATGGCGATAGGCATATTGCGGCCTTGGAAAGCGATCGCGGTGGATTCACTCCGAGGGGCTTTGGATTAGATTCGGCCTTGATGTCTGTTTTTGAACCTTATAAAGAGTTGTTTATTGAATACGGAATTACCGATTGGGAAAAGGGCGGCGGCGGCGTGGATATCGGTCCGCTAAAGAAGGCAGATCCGTCATTGCCATTGGCTTCATTAGCCCCCGACTCGCAGCGGTACTTTGATGTGCACCACGCGGCATCGGATGTATTTGAAAACGTAAATAAAAGGGAGTTGCATTTAGGCGCAGCGGCGGTGGCTGCTTGGATTTACATTACCGATAGCCAGTTAAACCGCTAAGGCTTTTGGCTGCGCTTCGCTGCCCATTAAACGCATCCAGCGCATGTGAGAGCCAATGGCTTGCCAAAAAGTAGGCATTTCGCTGTATTTCACCCCGTATTTTTCGCAAGTGCGTTTCAAAATAGGATTGATATTGGGATAGTGTACGTGCGAAATTTTAGGAAATAAATGGTGCTCTACTTGGAAGTTCAGTCCGCCCATGAACCAAGTGGCTAGAGGGGATTTAGTGGCAAAATTATTGGTGGTGAGTACCTGATGAACGGCCCATTCGTTGGCAATTTTATCGTCGGTTTCGCTGTATTCTAATGAATTTTCGAAATGCATGCCTTCTACGGCGTGCGCCAATTGGAATACCACAGAAAGCAATATTCCTAAAACTACATGCAGCGTCAGAAATAATAACATACCGTGAAGGGCGCCAAAAAGATAGATGGGCGCTGCGATGTAAATACCGATGTATAGCAATTTGAATCCCCAAAATGTAAGGTGGTCCACCGCAGTCATTTTGGGCATGGATTGATGATTGACTTTGCCTTTTGCGTATTTAATACTGTCGTTTCCAAATAGCCACCATATGGTAGAAATGGCATACAAGCCGAACATGTATATATGTTGGTATTTGTGAGCAGATTTGAACGTTTGGGTGGGGCAGTGGCGCAACATCGGAGATTTAGCAATGTCGTCATCCACACCGTCTACATTGGTCCATGTATGGTGTAATACGTTGTGTTTGAACTTCCAAATAGGGGCGTGTGAGCCTAAAAGTCCTAAAGAATGCTGAAAAATATTATTGACCCAGGGTTTTGACGAAAAGCTGCCATGACACGCATCGTGCATCACATTAAAACCGGTGAAGGCGTGCATGACGCCTAATAATGCGAATATAACGTAGTTAACCCACATGGGAGAATTCCCCCAAAAGGCGGTTGAAAAAGAGAAAGCCAGAAGGGCGGGTACGAAAATTAAGGCGAAAGCGGTTTTGCGGTAAAGTTTGCCGTTTCCTGTTTTAGATTTATTATTTGAGATAAAGTAGTGGTCGATTTCTTGACGCAATTCTGCATAGAAATTATTGCCGTTGTGTGCAAATCCAGGTTTGAATGGTGCCATGATAAGGGCAAGTTACGAAAAATGCGCTCAAATAGGGCCTTATTCCTGTAAATTGAGCGCATTTTAGCTGCGTTTATTCGTCGGTGCGACAGTTGTTGTCTGGTATAATTGAAATAATATTGGAGGTAGAATAGCCCGGAACAAATCCCTTGATAACTACATGTTTGTCATTCCAAGGAACCGTTCTCGAAAAAGATATCGGCGTATAACTATTGGTACTGGATGTGGGCTCAATTAATCCCCCTAATACGGAATTGAAATATTTAGATTCGCTGTTGTTTATTACCCCACCCGGAGCGTAGTACAGGTCCTTTTTACACGGCACTTTCGAAAGAATTCCGGGAGAAGCGATAATACCCGAAGTGCTAATACTCGCGCGGTTGATTTTGTAGGTATTGTTCGTTTTGGCATGCGGATTAATAAGGGTTAATCCGTAAAAGGGTTGAAGAACATTCTCTAAATACACGTAATTGGTGAAGATGGCATAGGTGTTTCGGCTGATAAGTCCTGGAATGTTGACTTTGGAAAAATCAAAGCGACTTTTGGTGCCGTTGCTTAATAGAACCTCTATTTTTATGTCGTGTATTCGTGTTTCTTTTCTTTCCTTTAAATCGAGCTCAAAAAAAGATAAGGTGTCAATATAAAAGTTGGATGATCCTATGGGGAAGTTAGGGTTAAGCCGTTGCCTGCAAAACACAACGGTGTCGCCGCTCAAAATATAATCACTTCCCGATACTTTCTTTTGGAAGTTGTTAAAATAAATGTCAAAGGCAACATCTTTGAAGTTATTGGAGAATCCGATGAAAAGCGAATTTGATTTTTTGGTTAAAGGATTATATAGGAAGATGGAATCTTGGAAAGTCCAATAGAATTGGGTATCGTTTGTTTTTAACAATCCGTGGAACTGCTTGGCGTCGGATTGGATATTTCCGCTAATACTATCTATGGTGGTGATTTTAATGGCATCTAGATTGTTTAAATTCACCATTTGCACATATACTTTAAACGTATTATTACTCCAATTGTAGTAATGTCCCATAAAATATAAACTATCGCCTATTACCACGCTTTTGTACCAATTGTCTATGAATGTTGATTTTAAATCTGCGTCTCTGTTGGTGGGAAGGAATTCATAGCTTGTATAAATGGTGTCTGCCAATTCATTTGAATAAATAAGGGTATCAAATGCATGGGGATTTCGGTTGTTATTGATTGAAGAGAGTGGTATTCCGAATGCGTTTTTTGTGATAAAAAGGCTGTCGTTTCTTATAAAGATATTCTGAATTTCATTGGTGCTATCGTCGTCGAGAAGTCTGATGCCGTTGGCCTTACTGATGAACAGCGAATCGCTGGTTTTACGCAGGCTTTGAATTTCATTGGTACTATCGTCATCGAGAAGTCTGATGCCATTGGCTTTGCTGATGAATAGCGAATCGCTGGTTTTACGCAGGCTTTGAATTTCATTGGTAGGATCTTTATCGGGAATGTTAAGCACCACAAAATTGGCTTTATCGATGGCGAGGGTATCTCCGGTTAATTGAAGATTCTGAATTTCATTTGTAGGGTCTTTATCAGGAATATTGAGCACGACAAAATTGGCTTTATCAATGGCGAGGGTATCGCCGGTTAATTGCAGATTCTGAATCTCGTTGCTGGCATCCATATCAAGGTCGGCCTCAATGTGCTGCTTTTGTGATTCTTGAGCTTGCTCTAATTGTTCATTCATTGAACCCATACTACCGTTAACGTTTCCCATTTGTGTGGTGATCTCATTAATAGCGTTGGTTATGGTACGCGGAAAGCTCGTATCTATGGTGGTATTATTGGCAAAACCGGCCACCAATGCATAGGGTACGGACCACAGTTTTTCTATACCTACTACTTTGTATATATTATTGTTTTTAAAATCAATTTCGATTTTCAGATGCACTTGTCCTTGACTCCAGCTAACGGTAGAAAAGTCGCCGAATATTTTTTCACCTGTACCAATAACCAGGTTAAAGATGCCAAAATCATCGGTTTCTGTTTCATGAATTTCAGCTAGTTGCGGTATTCCTCCAGGGTATTTATCAAGAAGAGTAAATCTGACTTTTATCTTTTTATTACTCCAATAGGTATTTTCTATATTCATACCGGCAACATGTTTGGTTTCGGTATTTATAGCAACGGCTTGATAGGAAATTCCTTGGGGAATGGATTGTCCTGATAACGAATGTAAATTAGCTATTCCCAATAATAGGACAGCAACCACTTTTAAAATATTGTTTTTCAATTTATTACAGTTATTTTGTTGGTGTAAACGGTGTTTTCTTCATCAAAAGCTTCTAAAAAATAAATTCCTGAAGGCAAATTATTCACCTCTACAGGAGAACTTTCGGTTTCCTTAATTAGCATTCCATCAATGGAATAAAGTAAAATTTTGTTAATGGGTTTATTATTGGTTAATTGACAATGAACAATTGTACTAGCAGGATTTGGAAAACATGTAACTTTATAAGAGGCTTGGGCATTTTCATTTAATTGAATGAATGGAGCAGATAGTTTTGAATCGCCCGAACGATTACTGTGCAAGGGAGAGGCTGAGAAAAAATAGATTTGGGTAGTTCTTGAAACGGAATGAAAAATTCCAATATTCCCTTTTATAATTCGTTGCGCGAAACAACTTGTGCTTATAGCTCCTATGCAAAGTATGACGCCTGTTTTTTTCATAATGATATTTTTAGTCCAAATCCAACGGATGAAATATGGGTGCTTTCTGAATTAAGATCGGCCCCTTCCATATTGGTAAGAATGGTTCGGTAGTAAATGAAAGGATTTACGGCATATTGTCGGTTTGAAAAATTGCCGAATTCCATTTCGCCATATAAACCTATAAAGTTGCTTGTAAATCCTTCGTTGAATACGGTTTGTGAATTATTGGTTTGGACTTGATCAATAGTAACACCTACGGAGGTACCGGCTGAAATGGCATTAAAAAGGCCGTAATTCAGGTTGTATTTAATGTATAGGTCAAAATTCAATGCGTTTAATTCAAATTCGGAACTGGGATTTATGGATTTGCTTTTGAAATCTAATAAACCCGTATACAAGCCAAAGGTGAATCGAGAATTGGAGTCGGGCTTGAAACACATACCTATTCTTTGGTCTAAAGTTGTTTGTGATGTATAATTAATGGTATTGCTAAATTTATCTTTATATTTTACATTAGGAAATCGCACCCCTGATAAAATGTTATACTTAAAAACGATTTGTCCCATTGTGATGTTACACAAAAAGGCAAGGCTGATGAAAATGAATATTTTTTTCATTGTTGTCACAAATCTAGTATTTAAGAGGGTTTTCGAGGATGCATTTCAAACGAATGTCTCATTTATTTAGTGAAGGTGGTACAATAGTATATTTTCAGTATGTTTTCTTTGTGTTATCATTGTTTTTTGAGAGAATCGCAAATACTACCCAAAATTGGTTAGTTTAAAAATGTAATTAGTTGTATTTTTATTAAATTTTTATTGGATGTAAACATTTGTAGAGGTGTCCTTTTTATTGGATTGGAGACTGATTAATAAAGAGTTAAAATATTTTTTATATTGAAACGTATATGTTTAGGATAGTCTCTCCGGAGCGCGGTGTATTACGTATTACTTCATTTTTAGCCGGATTTATGGATTTACACGAATTGTTGCTGCGACTAAGTGGGATATGTCTTAAATTTGTTATTTGTGATTTAAATGGACTTAGTAGAAAACGGAAGTATCGACATTCATGTAAAGCGCCATCCTTGGGAATTGGCGAGGTATGCAATCATTAAAGAAAAAGTTAAAAAGATGCTTGCGGCAGTTCCGTCAGGCATACAGCCCGTACTGGTAGATATAGGTTGCGGAGATGCCTTTGTGGTGCAAAAATTGTACAACGAGTTTTCCTCATATTGGAATCATAATAGTCATCAAGAGGCGACTTCTAACGCGGTTGCTATTGATATCAATTTTACGCCCGCCAACATTGAAACCCTAAAAACGGTGAATGATGCCGTTTTGTATTTACAAGATATTTCTGAGCTGAAGATAGATAAGGACTGTGCCTATATTGTGCTTTTGAACGATGTAATTGAGCATATTGAAGATCATAATGGATTTATTAAAATCCTCGATCGTCATTTTGCGGGTGTTGCCCTTTTTGAGTTGTTTATTACAGTGCCGGCGTATCAGCATTTGTTTTCGAATCACGACATTGACTTAGGACATTTCCGCCGTTATAAGGTTTCCCAAGTAAAACAGTATGCGCAGGATCTAAAGATGGAAATATCGGAATCGGGTTATTTCTTCTTTAGTTTGTTCTTGGCGAGGTCTATTGTGAAATTATTTGAACCTCCTATTGACGTAAATCGCCAAGGCATTGGCGTTTCTGCTTGGAAAGGGGGCCCTTTAGCAACGTTTCTTTTTAAGACCATGCTGAATACGGATTATGCAATGGGTTCGGCTTTACGGAAGTTGGGCATCGATCTTCCTGGATTGTCGACCTATATTGTAATGAAACGCTGAATATGAAAGCGGCTTGTCTGATACCGTGTTATAACGAATCGCAACGTTTAGATGTTGATCTATATCGGCGCTTGGTGTCGGCAAACCCAAACATTGATTTTTATTTGCTTAACGACGGTTCTACAGACAATACCTTGTATGTTTTGAATCAAGTCTTTCTGGGGAATTCTAACGTTTATGTGAAGGATTTTACGCCCAATCAGGGGAAAGCGGGAGTTATACGTTCGGGAATGTTTGATTTGGCCCAATCGGAGTACGATTATATTGGTTTTTTAGATGCTGATTTTGCCACGCCTTTTGAGGAGTTTAAACGCTTGATGGAAATCGTTGAAACCGAAGGCTACGACATTATCTTTGGGTCTCGGGTAAAGCTAAAAGGTTGGCAAATAGAACGAAACCCCATCCGGCATTGGTTTTCGAGGATCGTTTTAACCATAATCGATACTTTATTTAAACTGGAGATATATGATACCCAATGCGGATGTAAAATTTTCAAGAGGGAGGTGATACCACTTTGTTTTGAGGAAAAATTTGTCACCAAATGGCTGTTCGACATTGAAGTTTTCATTCGATACTTACGGAATTCTTCAACGATACACATAAAGGAAATTCCCTTACACCGTTGGAAAGAAATCAAAGGCAGCAAGTTAAAAATCGGAGATTTCTTACAGGTGCCTTTGAATATTTTACAGCTTTACCGCCGTTACGGACGGGTTTAATCTTTTATCAAAAAGGGCGTTTTTCCGTCGGTAACAATCACTTTCGCATTGGGCGATTTGCTGAGTTCTTGGAAGGCATCGATGCTGCGCATTTTTAATATTTCAGGGGTTAATCCTTCTGCCTGAATAAGCTGGGCATCGCGGGTTCCTTTGGCTTGAATTATCTTTCTTTCTGCTTCTAGTTTTTCTTGTTGCAATATGAATTCCATGCGCATGGCATCCTGTTCTGCTTGAAGCTTTTGTTCAATTGAAGTGGCTAAACCTTTTGGTAGGGAAATGCTTTTCATTAAAACATTTTCTACAACCATGCCGGAGCCTTCTAAATTTTCGACCATTTTCTTGAGGATGGCTTGTTCGATGTTGGCACGTTTACCCGAGTGCATGTCCTTTGCAAAATACTGGGCACAAACATCGGAGGCTGCCGAACGAAATACGGCGGTTACTATGGGTTCGTAATCTTGTCCGTATTGAATGATCAACTTTTTGAATTGCGCTGCCTCAATGTGGTATAAAATGCTGATTTCGGCCTGAACACTCAATCCTTCCTTACTCGGCAGATTTAAATTGAGTTTCAAATTCGTAGTTTGGGCCGAACTTCTAACAACTTTGGCTATAAACGGATTGTAAACTACAATTCCGGCAGTTTTAGGTTCGCCGATTAAATTTCCCAAGCGTTGCTTTACGCCCACGTCGCCCGGTTGGATGATGGTACATTGCGCAAACAGCAGTGGCAGCGCTAATAATGATCCGATTTTATGTATTGTTTTCATGTTAATATGGTTAAAGTTAATTGGGCATGATCTTTATGAAAAATAAATCAAGTGAATCTCATATATATTTAAAACAGTTTCTAGTAGTTTGACCACCCCAAATTATGGAATATTTGGTCTAGTCGACTGTAGATATGAACAATACACGTTTAAATGAGTTTATCGGGCGATAAAAAACATTTTTTTGACATTCTGTTTACAGTTTATTGGTTTCAGCGAACTATTGGTTGGGGTAGAATGTTAGTATATATATGGATACTTGGATCAAACACCTTAACAGCCTAGAAAAAACCTTTCGTTTCGAAAGCTTCATTAAAGCAATTGAATTCATGAAGCGCGCTTCTATTGATATTGATACCCTCAATCACCATCCCGAATGGACCAATGTCTATAACAAAGTTACCGTTACGTTGCGTACCCACGACGCCGGAAATGTGGTTACCGATTTAGATTATCGCTTGGCCGAAATGCTAGACGCGATTTATGAGGGATTTCACCAGGAAAATTCCTGATTTATTCACAATTATATTGGTTTCAAATTACAGCGATAGGTGTTTAGTCTTAGGGGGCACTTACCGTATACAATTCATGCTTTTTTAACAGTTGTATGATGTGTTTTTTCCAGATGCTGGGGTTTTGACAATATCCGTTTCGGCCAATGGTACTCAGCCAATTGTTGATGTCGGAGCTGCCTTTTATTTGTTCGTAGTATTTTCGCTTGGCTACAAAATTGCAAAATGCCACATATCCGGCCGAATCACTTTCAAATTGTTGGTAGCGCGATTTAATACCGTGGGTTTTCATGAGTTGGTTTTTGCCCGCCAATCCATGGTGATTCTTCAACAAGCGGCATACTTTACTTTTCCCGTAATTCGATTCGTAAATACCAATTCCCAATATAACAGGCGCCGGAATTCCGTATTGCGATTCTAGTTGCTTTGCTAATGGCAGGTAGGTTGTTATATATGGATTTTGTTGGGCCTGAGCTTGAACATGTAAAGGGAAAAGCCACATTAAAAGTAAGAGCATTAAGCGCATACAGGTTGATATGATTTTATGTTTCATCCGTGGGCTAATTTACTATAACTATGCATAGATGCCATAGGCTTTGTGTCTATAAGTTTACAGGGAGACCATAAATTTACATTGTTGTTCAAACAAACAAGGGTAAAAGTTGTCTATATTTGGACTATGGAGATTAAAAGAAGAAACTTTTTGACTCGATTAGGCTTGGGTTTAGGGGCGGTGGTAACCGCTTCTTTTGAGAGCGCCACAGATTCTATTAAGAAGAAGATGGAAGCGTTTGAGCCTATAATAGAAATCAAACCCATGGGTTTTCAATGGGATACCTTAGATCCGTTTTTGTTTTGCGTGCATCACGAGG
>CBFHXF010000011.1:31381-34764 GCA_965659745.1 Bacteroidia bacterium | reverse complement strand
GAAGATTATTTTCCAAAGGGAAACGAACAAATGGGTCCCGCCGCTTCATTAGCCGGACGCAGTTTAGGAGATGATTTTATCATAAAAGATGGATATCGGATGTATCATGGAAAAAAGGTACCCGGATTTCCAGGTCATCCGCATCGGGGTTTTGAAACCGTAACGGTGGTGAGGAAGGGCTTGGTAGACCATGCTGATTCTATGGGGGCGGCTGGCAGATATGGCAATGGCGACGTACAATGGATGACGGCGGGCAGCGGGGTACAACATTCGGAAATGTTTCCCTTGTTAAGCAAGGAAAAAGACAATCCGCTAGAATTATTTCAAATTTGGTTGAATTTACCCAGTCGAAACAAAATGTCGAAACCGCATTTTTCTATGTTTTGGTCAGAAAAAATTCCCAAATTGAGTCTTAAAAATCAGAATAAAAAATCAGCCCATATTGAAATCATCGCCGGTAATTTCGGTAAAACGCAAAGTCTGAATCCGCCCCCCAATTCATGGGCTTTTGATCGCAAGAATGAGGTAGCCATATGGAATGTAATCATGGAGAAAGGGTCCACAATTACCTTGCCGAAGGCATCGGTTGGAGTGAATCGGATGTTGTATTTTTACGAAGGCGATAGCATAAACATAGGAGGCACATCGGTGGCTTCGTATAAATCGGTTCGATTACGGGCCGAACGCGATATTGAGGTTCTCGCGACGTCTGATAATTGCAAATTTTTAATTTTACAGGGAAGACCTATTGGCGAATCCGTTATGCAGTACGGTCCGTTTGTCATGAACACCAAGCAAGAAATTCAACAGGCATTCGACGATTATCATAGAACCCAATACGGAGGATGGCCTTGGCCCCGTTACGATCAAGTTCACGACAGAAGTAAGGGTCGCTTTGCCAAATTTGCCGATGGCAGGGTGGAAAAACCGGTGTAAGCTTATTGGGCTAAATCCAATCCAATTTCTTTCAATCGTTGGTAATCTCTTTGGAAGATGAAATTGAATTCTTTTACCTTTCTCTCGATATTTTTCTTTAAGAATTGATGGGTATACCGAATGGTGAAGGTATGTCCGCCCATACTGTTATTGTTATCGCTTAAATTGAAACCATAGCCATAACCGAGGTTGAAAGAACCGATTACGGTGAGTCCTATTTCGGGCCTCACGACCACGCTGAGTCCATTATTGGAATGGTTCAAGGCGTCGGCTTCAATTCCCCAGAAAGTAAAGAGCTTCGCTTTGGTATACCCTAGGTGGAAGCCAATATTGGGGTCATAGTTTTGGGAAGGCGTAAAGATGAATCCGCCGTGAATATTGCTATAGGTAGTAGGTTTGAACAGGTTGCGTTTGCCGTATCCCACGCCGAAAACAAAGGTATTTATCCCTTGATAGGAATATCCCAGATGGGGGTGGTAGCCCTTCATTTCGAAGAGAGAGGAATAGTCTCTTTTTACTATTTGATAGACTTCTTTGCTGTATTTGATGGTTTTAATGATTTTTTGGATGTCTTTCTTGCTGAATTTGAAATTGGCCCAATATTCAGCACTGTCGGCGGAAATGGTGTCGATTACGGGTATTTCCAAAGCGGTGGTATCGTGGTAGATTGGATCGATATTAATCTGAGCGCTGCCGAAATTGCTATATAAAATCGAAGCGATGAAGGCGAGGGTAAAGAGGAGGGTTTTCATGGAAAGAAAATTTTGTGTATTGGTTTTCAAACGTAATGAAAAATCCGATGGATTTTGAAGGAATATTGAAAAATCGGGCTTCAGATTAAGGTAGAAAACAACTAGCGGGCAGCTTACACTATAAGCAACTACTGGAAAAGCAATGAAAAATATTGGGAAGCCTTATGAGAGTTAGAAAGAGAATTGTATCAAGTCGCATAATTTTATACCTTTGTGTATAATACCATTTGGTATAATACCGAAACGGATAATTAGCAAACCATGAAAGATTCACCATTTATTTACGGAACCATAGTAAGTAATCAGTCGTTTACCAACAGAGAGGCTGAGTCAGCAAAATTGCAAAGCAATCTACTGAACGGAATCAATACCACTATTATATCCCCAAGAAGGTGGGGAAAATCATCGTTGGTAGAGAAAGTAATAATAGATATAAACAAGAAAGATAAAAAAACGAAGACCGTAATTATTGACCTCTTTTCAGTAAGCAGCGAAGAAGAGTTTTTAGAACAGTTTGCTCGTGAAGTAATTAAAGCGTCATCCTCCAAATGGCAGGAATGGATGAGTAGTGGCAAAGAATTTTTTAAAAAGCTGATTCCAAAATTAAGTCTTGGCATTGACCCTACCACTGATTTTAGTTTGAGTTTTGATTGGCACGAATTGAAAAAAAATAGCGATGAAGTTCTAAACCTACCTGAAACAATTGCTAAAAAGAGAGGCATTAAATTTATTATCTGTTTAGATGAGTTTCAAAATCTTTCTTCTTTTGACGACTATCTTTTTTTTGAAAAAAAATTAAGAGCCTGTTGGCAACGCCATAAATCGGTTACCTATTGCTTGTATGGTAGCAAACGCCACATGATGACTGATATTTTCAACAATCCATCTAAGCCATTTTATCGCTTCGGAGATATTATGCTATTGCAAAAAATTGAAACAAAAAAATGGGTGTCGTTTATTTGTAAAAGTTTTGCAGCCACCGACAAACAAATAGATGAAAAAACTGCCGGAATAATTCCGTTGGTAATGAAAAATCATTCGTGGTACGTGCAACAACTGGCTCATTACGCATGGAATGTAACGCACAAAAGGGCTACTACTACTGAGATATATACTGCATTAAAAGAATTAATAAATGCCAATACGCCTTTGTATCAAAAGGAAACTGAAAGCATCAGCCGTACGCAATTAAATTTGTTAAAAGCAGTTGCGAAAGACGAAACCCAATTTACCAGTACAGCGGTAATGAACAAACATCAATTGGGTACACCGCGTAATGTGAGTAAAAACAAAACGGTACTCATCAACAATGATATTATCCACGAGATAAATAACAAGTTTGAATTTGTTGACCCTGCCTTTGAACTGTGGTTTAAAAAACAATTTTTCAATCAACCTTACACATTATAAAATCACCAGCAAAGCAATTTGATTGTCGGTTAATGAAAATATAAACGGCACCGTCCATGGGGCTTCAATTCAGTTCGTTGTTTGCCAATCCGCATAATTCTCAGCTTACTTATTTGTGTTCTGCTTTAGTAGCCCCGACGAGAATCGAACTCATATCAAATGTTTAGGAAACATCTATTCTATCCATTGAACTACGGGGCCAAGGAATTGCAAAAATACGAAAGCTTGGCGACTATTGTTTTAAAAAGACAATCCCACGCTGAATTTTAGCGATTCTGAAAACCG
>CBFHXF010000011.1:28666-31141 GCA_965659745.1 Bacteroidia bacterium | reverse complement strand
CACTAAAATAGGAATCATGGTCATGTTGATTTCATCAAAATGACGAACACCCGTTCCACCGCCTATAAAATGATGCGCATCTAGATTCTTCCCGTAAACCCAATTAAAGCAGAGCACATCAATGCCGTATTTCCCACTCGCAGCGCCGTATCCCAGTGCGATATTGGATTCGTATGCCGTGGTTTTTTGTTGGGTCTTTTGTTTTACAGGAACTTGAATTTCTTCTATTTCTCGTTTTACCCTTTCTATATCGGTGATTTTACAAACGAATATACTTTTGTCGGCGGTTTGAATCGTAAGACTCTCATTAGGAACCCATTCCATAATGCTTCCTTTAATAATGGAACCGTTTTTTAAGTAAACAACTTCCTTAGTAGGCGCGTTTTGTGCGGAAAGGCTTCCCACGAAAAAAAGAAACACATGAAAGAGTAGAATTGGTAATCTCATGCCCGCGAATGTACGAAAAGAAGCCGGTAATTAAGGTGCGAATGGATTGCTCCATTTGGCCTCTGTATATACGGATTTACCACTCAATGTTTCTAAAAATGAAATAATTTGCTGCCGCTCCGTAGGCGTTACATTCAGTTGTTGGGGAAGTCCACCGGGCGTTAACCTTGGATCTATCTGATTGTTTCCAGGTCGAACTAAAATCCGGTTATAATGTCCTATCAGCGTTTCTAAACTATTAATAGAGCCTGTATGCATTAACGGTCCGTTTAATTGACCCTGTGGATTGACTAAGTCGCGGATACTCGGACTTCGGGTATTTCCTAAGTCTAAGACGGTAGGATCGTCGATGGTTCCTACAAATCCATTATTTCGTGTATTGGGATCTATGTCGAATTCGGGTGCGCGGTGACAGCCACCACAACCCAAACCACCTGCAATGCGATTGCCTGTATTGTCGAAAATAGGGGGCGCCGAAAACAGTTGAAGTCCGGCATTTTCATCATTACTAAAGTTGGGTAAAGGCGCATTATTTTGATTATTGCCCAACTGTCTGCGGCCTTCGTCGTACTTAGAATCAAAAGACTGTATGCTTCTGATAAAAGCCCCTAAACATTCTTGTAAGTCGTTTTCGGTAAGCAATTTCTTCGAATCGTTTTGATTATAAGCCCAAGCGCTCAACTCCTGGTAATAGTCTAAAGCATTTAGTTTGGCTAATAAATCGTTTATATCAGGAGCTCCATCTACGCCTGAATACCCCATTTCGGCATGATCTTGGATAGGCTGGGTGGTTTGCGCTTCCAAAGATGCGGCTCTCTCATTCCAAAAGAATTTGGATTCGCGGGCAAAACGCGCATTAATCAGGCGCATTGAATGTCGGCCCGTTAATCCGTTAACTCCTTTGCTCTGAATAGCGGTATCGCTAAAAGCAAATTCTTGCTGATGGCAGGAAGCACACGCGATGCTGCCATTGGTGCTAAGCGCTTTGTCGTAAAATAAAACCCTGCCAAGTGTGGCTTTTTTATCGTCGCTTACCGGTCCGTTATCGGCGTTGATGTATGCAGGTATGGCTTGATTGGTATAGTTTTCGGGGGAATTTATACTGATAGTGTTTCCGAAAACGCGCTTGATGGCGGCATCGCTAAAGCCGGTGGTATCACTAGGGGTGTTTTTCGCACAGCGATAACTATTGATCAAAGTGATGAAAAACAGTAGGGATAAAAGGGTGGTTTTTAGGGGTTTTACGATCATAACGTGATAGATAAGACGACGAATCTCGATATAAGTTGTGATTTTTACTAAAAATAGTCGTGTTAATTTTGAGACGCACCCGCAAGCATTACCAAAAATTGGTTAATCTTGAACTTTATTTCATGCCCCCATCTATTACTAAAAATCCAGTTTTAATCATCATTGCCGTGGTATTCGGGCTGCTCTTGTTATGGCCGGTATTGCATAATTTAAGCAGTGAAAACGATTTCGATTTATTTGTAATGAGCGCGCAGCGCTGGAAGTTGCAAGAGCCTGTATACGAAAATGCCGTTATCCACGGCCGTTATTACTATTATTCGCCTCTGTTTTTAACCCTTTTACAACCCTTTTTGTGGCTTAACGATGTTCAGACCGATGCGGCTTCTATGTTTGGCGGCTATCGCTGGTCTTTTATTGCAGCGAAAGCGGCTTGGTCGGTGTTTAACCTGTACATCGTGTGGTATTTTATAAAAGAACTGCAGCAGCGCTTCCGTTTCGAATCGCAAAGTGCCCAAAATTGGTTTTGGGGATTGGCGGTTTTTTTCGGATATCGGTGGATTTTCCTGAATTTATGGCACAGCCAGCTCACCCTGTTTTTACTATGGGCCATTTACCATTCTGCGATGCCCAAACGCGAAAATATTTATGCGCAATGGTGGTCGCTCATCGTAGGCATGAATGTGAAAATTGTACCCGGATTTTGGCTATTAAAAATGGGGATTGACAAAAAGTGGGAGGACCTAGCCTGGGTGTTGGCGGGCTTTATTTTATTGCTGT
>CBFHXF010000011.1:24018-28517 GCA_965659745.1 Bacteroidia bacterium | reverse complement strand
ACATCGGCGCAGCTGGAGAATGAGCCCACGGTGGCTTTGTCAAATTGGGGTGTTCGAGGTGTTTTTTGGGCTTCCCAAGTGATGCGTTTATTGATTCTCGGGGGAATTTTATTCCTTTGGTATAAGATCCGTAAATCCAGGGTATTCGAGCCTGATTTTTTAGTTTTTGCCCTTTTTTCGATGGGGATACCGTTGATTTTTCCGCATCAGCGCGATTATTCACTGGCGTTTTTGCTGCCTGCTTTGGTCTATCTGTTGTATGTGTACAATGCGGAACTGTATTGGATGAATGCGGTTTTATCGGCGCTCACGTTTGTGAGTTTGGTATTGATGGGCAATGTGATGTTTTTCGAGATGTTTTCGTACGATTTGCGGGTGTGGATTATTGGGGTGCGCCTGCAGGGCTTGGGGGCTTTGTTGTTTTTTATGTGTTTTGGTGGTTTTGTGTGGGATTATTGCAGGGATTCGGTGCGGGATTGAGGGTGCGGGATTTAATTCAAAGGAAATATTCACCATAAAGATGATATAGGATGGAAAAGGATACTATTATAAAGTTAAATAAGCGTTTTGAGGAATATGCTTATCAGGAAGACGGCATTGAGTATTGGTTAGCTCGTGAATTACAGGAGTTATTAGGATATTCCGAATGGCGTAATTTTTTAAACGCAGTTCACAAAGCTAAAGAGAGTTGCGAAACCAGTGGTGAAGCGGTTTCTGACCATTTTGTTGATGTCAACAAAATGGTTCAATTAGGTTCAGGTGCTAAAAAGAAAATTTCCGACTTTATGCTCACCCGATATGCCTGCTATCTGATAGCACAAAACGGAGATCCTAAGAAAGAGCAAATTGCTTTTGCTCAAAGTTATTTTGCTATCCAAACTCGGAAGCAAGAACTCTTAGAAGAACACATCCATTTAATGGAACGTTTGCAAGCGCGTGAAAAATTAGCAGTTACTGAAACAGAACTTTCTAAAAACATCTATGAAAGAGGGGTTGATAGTTCAGGTTTTGCAAGAATTAGAAGCAAAGGTGATTGGGCAATGTTTGGGGGTTATAATACCAGCGACATGAAACGTAAATTGGGCATTAAAGTAAATAGACCTTTAGCAGATTTTTTGCCAACCATTACCATAACAGCAAAACAGTTGGCTACTGAAATCACCAACTTTAATGTGAAGAAAAACGACCTTACTGGAGAAAGTAATATTACTAACGAACATATCAAAAACAATGATGATGTGAGAATACTTTTGGGTAAGAGTGGAATTAAACCAGAAGAACTGCCAGCAGAAGAAGATATTAAGAAATTAGAACGTAGGGTAAAATCTTTAGATCAACAGATTTCAAAGAACAACTTAAAGGGTAAAAATGATTCAGACATTAAGCAATAAAAAATAATAGTTGATTAATGATTTCAGAGATTATTGTTATCGGGATAGGAGACAAAATCCCCCCTCCCTAAAACTTATAATTCAACTGGAATTGGTACATCCGCGGGGCCGACATGTCTGCAGGGCGACCCATGAAGATTTGCTGCGTTACATTTCGAACTTGTACCATAATATCTAGGTTCTCATTTATCGGCATACCCGCCCGAACATCAAAAACATGTCCTGATATCTGACCGCTGCGGTATTGTTGATTTACGCCCATAATTACTTGGTCGTTCAAGAAAATACGGTCTACATTCTCAAAACCACTTTCGTATCGGTAACTCAAGCCAATCGTGTACAATTTAATCCGATATTCCACATCCGCTCTTATGATATGCCGATTCCGGTATTTCATAAACGCGGTGGGATCGCTCGCCAAATCGGCATACCGCAATGCCGTACCCGCCAAAATCGCATTCGTATCCCTAACCATCGGCAACGAATAGGTGTATCCCAAAAACCAGCGGATTTGCTGCTTGTAAAATTGAATATCGCCCCCGCTCTCTAATTCGAAACCTTGAATGCGCGCCGGACTTACATTAATGGATTTGAATCCCAAAATCGGAAACGTGCCGCTTGGCGCCCAATTATTAAAGGTATACTCCATTAAATTCTGAACGTCTAATCGGTAGTAGGCCGCATCGAAATATCCAGAAAACGATCCCCAAGACCTACGCACTTTAAAGCCTTGCTTAATGCCCAATTCTATATTTTGAGAGGTTTCGGGTTCCAAATTGTTGTTCGGCAATACCGATACATTACCCGTGCTTGTTAACGTAAACAACTCTGCCATGCTCGGAAAGCGGAATCCTTCCCCATACGACGCCCGTAAAAAAGTAGCCCTTCCTAATTGCTTGTTGATGCCCGCGCGAAAGACCGGCTTCTGTCGGCTCTTTCCATCGAGTTCGAAATATTCATAGCGAGATCCTAATTCGCCCACCCAACCGCGGTTTTTATAGCTTACCTGACTGTAAAATGCGTGATTGCGAGCGCTGTGATCGCCTTGAAACAGCGGACTTTTAGATAAGGTATACGAATTTACCAATCCTCCGGTATAGTTGAAATGACTCCCAATATTTTTACTGCTGCGCCATTCGGAATAGTAGTATTGGCTTTGATTGTCTTGATTGTTATTGGGATCTCCATTGTCAATATCGTTGCTCACTTCAAAATAGCGATTTTGGAAGGTGTGCCTCCACTTGCCGTTCCATTCTAAAATAGGATCTACATAAAAACGCCTGCCGGTGTTTTTGGTAACGGCATTGTCAAGTGAGGTATACGCCTTCTGGTCGGTTTCCCACAAGAGAAAAGAACCGCTTTCGCCGCGTTGGATGTTACCGTTCAACCACAATTTGAGTTTAGGGAGGAATGCGGGCTCGTAGCCATAGCGCCAGCCCATGCGCACCCGGTAGTCGAAGTCGCCCATGCGGTAGCTGTCGTCGTTCAACTGATTCCAGTTCACAGAAATCGAATGTCGGCCTATTTTTTCTCGGTAAAAACCATGAAGTCCGTATAAATATCGGCTTTTATTGCTGAATTCCAAAGCCCTAGGAACGTCGTAAAAACCGCCAATCATCGACATTTGTCCTTCGGCTTTGGTGGTAATCGGTGCCGAACGCATGTTCACCACGCCGTTTACGGCTGAGGAGCCGTATAATACCGAACCGGCATTTTTGATGACTTCTACGCTGCTGATGCCTTCGCTAGGTAGGAAGCTAAAGGGAACGGAACCGGCATCGCCGGTAATCATCGGCATGTCGTCGATGCACATCATCACGCGACTTCCGGCGCCGTAACTCCAGCCGCTGCCGTTGCGGATGTTTATTTGATCGTCGTTGATAACGACCCCCGGAACTTGTTCTAATGCGGAGTTGATATTGGTGGTAATTTTATTCTCAATCAAATAAGGTTTCAAAATCGAGAGCCCAACCGTACTCTCTTTAATTTTCGTAAATCCTTTGTTGGTACTGATAACTACCCCGTCTAAATAATCAAAATTCACCAATTTAACGGTATCGGATAGGGCTTGAAAACCTTGCTTTGACTTCTTTGAGATAGGTGGTTTTTGTTGTCTTACAGTGCTTTCTGTGGCTTGAGCCGTTAACAACGCGGTTGAAAGTATGGCAATAAGCACAGAAAAATGTTTCACGTTTTTGGTTTTACTTGTAACTTCGTGAAATTAATACTAAGAAATATGATACGCAAATTCATTTTCGCCAGTCTAAGTTTAGCGGCCGCATTTACCACCCAACCTTTATGGTCACAAGATTGCACGCCTGCTACGCTATCGGAGCCGGGCATTATGCCCGAATCGCTTCCTTTTGGTCAAAAGGACCAAGCCTACAGCGAAACCATCTCGGTTTTGTTATTCGCCGACACCATGGTAGAAGCTAATGGTCAAACCGTTAAAGCGGTGATTGATTCTATGGTGTTATTAGATGTGATTGGACTTCCCGAGGGAATAAATTACCGTTGCAAAGACGGCAATAAGCGATTTTTACCGCTAACGCCGAGTTGCATTTCTATGTACGGAACACCTACCGAGGAAGGCACGTTTCCATTGGAAATTCCAGTAGTGAGTTATGCGAAAGTGCTAGGATTTGTGCCTATTAATCAAGGCGATACCATCCGCAACTACATATTAAGCGTATATGCTGGCGGAGCATCATTAGAGAAAATCAATTTGAAAATGCTGAATGTTTTCCCAAACCCAAGTGCAGATAAAATTTCTGTGCTTTCGGGGGAAATTCCCCGCATGCTAAGCGTTAACGGAACCGAAGTGGCGCTGGTTTGGGAGCAAAAAGGACGTGTATTTGAAGCCAATGTTTCGACATTGCCTTCTGGTCTTTATATGATAAACGCAAAAGGCCAAGTGGCACGTTTCGTAAAACCCTGATGAGTAAAGACGCATTTTTTGTAAAAATTCCCAAGCAAAGAGCCGAATTGCCAGCGGTTTTGGTGCTTTTGGTGATATTTTTAGTGGGTTTTGCCTTCCATTATGATTTTTTCAGTTGGACGGGTGGATTCATTTATTCGGGTTTTGCCTTGCCTTTATTGATGTGGATT
>CBFHXF010000011.1:18186-24004 GCA_965659745.1 Bacteroidia bacterium | reverse complement strand
GGGAGATTACTTTGTGCGGGTCGATAAAGAAGGTATTGCTTGGAGGGAACATTTTTTCTCTAGTTATACGTTTATTCCTTGGAAATACGTGCAGCGAATTGATTATTTGGTATTTGAAATTAATTTCATGCTAAAGGAAACCGCGCAAGTGGTATGTTTTGCTACGAGCGGTTTAACGGAAGAGCAAGCAGAAGAATTGAAACAGACCATTTCTGATATTATACAAGAGCGATTGGAAAAAGAGCGACATGACATTCAAGCCTAATTTTGATTTTTTAGAAGAGTTACAGTGGAGGGGATTATTGCATGATAATATTCCCGGAACCGATGAATTATTGAATAAAGAAAGGGTTTCTGCTTACATTGGCTTTGATCCTACGGCAGATTCGCTGCATATTGGCAATATGGTGCCGATTATGCTGTTGACCTTGTTTCAAAAGGCCGGACATCAACCGATTGTGTTGGTAGGAGGGGCTACAGGTAGGGTAGGCGATCCAAGTGGAAAAACTGCAGAAAGACAATTATTAGATACCGAAGCGATACAACGCAATTTAGACGGACAGAAAGCGCAGTTGATGCGGTTTTTAGACTTTGAAAATGGCGAGAATAAAGCATTGGTGGTGAATAATTACGACTGGTTTAAGGATTGGTCGTTTTTAGATTTCATACGCGATGTGGGCAAGCACATAACGGTGAGTTATATGATGGGTAAAGACAGCGTGAAGAACCGTTTGGAAGCAGGCGGATTGTCGTTCACGGAGTTTACGTATCAGTTGGTTCAGGGTTACGATTTCTTGCATTTATATCGCGAGATGGGCGTAAAATTGCAGATGGGCGGTAGCGACCAGTGGGGTAATATCACCACCGGTACGGAGTTGATCCGCAAAACCATACAGGGCGATGCGTATGCCATCACGGCACCTTTGGTAACCAAGTCCGACGGTACGAAATTTGGAAAGAGCGAAGGCGGGAATGTGTGGTTAGATCCACAAAAAACCCCTGTATTTACCTTTTACCAATTTTGGTTGAACATTGGAGATGAAGATGCGGTTAAGTTCATTAAAATTTATTCCTTAAAATCGAGGGAAGAAATTGAGTCCTTAATTCAAGCGCATGAGGGTCAAGAATATCTTAGGAATTTGCAGAAAGCCTTGGCTGAAGAAATGACGATTCGGGTTCATGGCGAAGAGGCTTTGGTTCTGGCTCAAAAAGCTACACAGGTTTTCTTCGGCAATGGCAATGAGGAAGATTTGAGGGCTTTAGACGAGGCCACATTGGCAGCTTCATTAGAAGGCATGGATACCTTTAGTGTGGAAAAGGAAAAGTTAGAAGCGGGCGTAAATATTCTGGATTTATTAGCGGTAGAAACGACAATTTTTCCTTCGAAAGGAGAAGCGCGGAAAATGGTTCAGGCTAATGGATTTTCGTTGAATAAAACGAAAATTAGCGATATTGAGTATACGGTTGCATCGGCGGATGTATTGCACGGAAGGTTTATCATTGCTCAAAAAGGCAAGAAGAATTACTTCGTGATTGCATTAATTTAATAGGGGCACTTTTTTATTAGCCCTTATAAGGTCGTATCTTTGAAGGTATGAAGGGAATCATTTTAGCAGGTGGGTCGGGAACGCGTTTGTATCCGCTCACGATGGCTGTTAGTAAGCAGCTCATGCCGGTTTACGATAAACCTATGATTTACTATCCTTTATCGGTCTTAATGATGGCGGGAATTCGCGAAATTCTCATCATTTCTACTCCCCATGACCTGCCGCATTTTCAGCGCCTATTAGGCGATGGAAGTCGCATCGGATGTCGCTTCGAATACACCGTTCAGCCTTCACCTGACGGCTTGGCGCAGGCATTTGTTTTGGGGGAATCTTTCATAGGTAACGACGACGTTGCTCTTATTTTAGGGGATAATATTTTTTACGGAAGTCACTTAAACGAAACATTAAAAAGCTGTCGCAAACCCGAAGGCGGTATTGTTTTCGCCTATCACGTTTCAGATCCGGAGCGATATGGGGTAGTAGAATTCGATTCGGATTTAAAGGCTTTGAGTATTGAAGAGAAGCCAGAGCAACCTAAGTCGAGTTTTGCCGTGCCGGGATTGTATTTTTATGACAATTCGGTAGTTGAGGTGGCCAAGAATTTGAAACCATCGCCCCGTGGCGAATTGGAAATAACCGATGTGAACAAGCATTATTTAGCCAATGGAAACCTGTCGGTGCGCATTTTAAGTAGAGGTACCGCGTGGTTAGATACAGGTACATTCAGTTCGTTGATGCAGGCGGGACAGTTTGTGGAGGTTATTGAGGAACGTCAAGGTTTGAAAGTAGGTTGTATCGAAGAAATTGCTTGGCGACAAGGATTCATAGATTCGGATACCTTGGTGAAAATTGCACAGCCCTTGAAAAAGAGCGGTTACGGTGTTTATTTGGAGAAGATCATCAACATTCAAACGTATTAAAAGGTTGTTGAAATGAGCGCTTCACGTTGGTCGGTAGTAAAGTCGAGAATTAGCGATTTGGTTGCGCGTTACCGTGTGTTGCAATCTGAGAATGAAGAATTATCTCATTCTGTGGGCGCTTTGCAGGTGCAGGTTGCTGAGCTTGTCAATAAGATAGAAGCTCAAAAGCATAATGGTATCAACAGTCAAGATTTGCATTTATTGCAAACACAGATGGCTCGCAAGGATAGGATGTTGGAATCACTCGAAATTGAGAAGCAGAGCGCGGAGAATCGGGTTCGTGAATTGGAAGAAATGCTGCTATTAAAGGACAGTACGCTGCAGGTGCAAAAAAATACGATTAACGAATTAACGGAACAGAATAAATTGATTAAACTTGCAAAAGAAATGTCGACCGAAAAGGGCGACACGCACGAACTAAAAATTAAAGTAAACGAATTAATACGAGACATAGACCGGTGCATTGATTTGCTCAACGATTGAATATTATGGAACCTAACGAAACTGTACTTCTTACTGTAACCATAGACGGGCGCCAAATGCGCTTGCGTGTGGCCAAACACGATGAAGAGCAGGTTTTGTCGGCAGTGGAACTGTTAAATAAACGAATAGCTGGTTTTCAGCGCTTTGGCTCAAGCGATCCAATGGATCGATTATCTTGGGCGGCTCTGGATTTGGCGGGGGAAGTGGTACGTGGGGAAAAGCCTACGGATGCCGAACCCAATGAGAGGGAATTAACGGAAATCGAACAGCTGTTGGATTCATTATAACGATCGCACGAGTA
Organism: Bacteroidia bacterium; assembly: GCA_965659745.1. Taxonomy (GTDB): domain Bacteria; phylum Bacteroidota; class Bacteroidia; order NS11-12g; family UBA955; genus VMCP01. The sequence goes on along the minus strand of CBFHXF010000011.1, from coordinate 20,753 downwards.
AATGGGTGCTCCACAATGTATAAAAATGGAGTAACATGAACAGTATCTTATTTATCCTAATCGGACTGATTGTAGGAGTGGGAGTTGGCTATATGCTATTTGTTTCCGCCCGAAAAAAACAATTGGAAAGCGACAAAAATCGCATTTTGGAAGAAGCCAAAATGCAGGGTGAAAACCTCAAGAAAGACCGTATTCTCGAAGCAAAAGAGAAGTACATGCAATTGCGTTCTGAGTACGAAAAAGAAACCAACAAGCGCACTCAAGAGCTCTCAAATGCAGAAAATCGCCTGAAACAAAAGGAACAATCCTTAGACGATAAAATTCGCAATTTGAAGCAGCGCGAAGACGAAACCGTTCAAAAAGGACAACGTTTAGACGCACAAATTGAAACCTACAAAAAACGCGAAGTAGAGTTATCGCAAATGCGCGAGCAGCAATTAAAACAGTTAGAAACAATTGCTGGTTTGTCGCAAGAAGAAGCCAAAGAGAAAATGATGGAGGCCATTAAGGCCAAAACGCATTCTGAGGGACTTACTTTAGCGAAAACCATTGTTGAAGAAGCCAAATTAGGCGCTACCCGCGAAGCCAAACGTATTGTTTTGCAAACCATCCAACGAACAGCAGCGGAATTGGCCATCGACAATACCGTTACGGCTTTCCCATTAGAATCTGATGATGTGAAAGGCCGTATTATCGGTCGCGAAGGTAGAAATATCAAAGCTTTTGAAGCGGCTACTGGAGTGGAGATTTTAATCGACGATACCCCAGAAACCATCGTGCTTTCTTGTTACGATCCTATCCGCCGAGAGGTGGCAAGGGTTTCTTTAGAGCGATTGATTCGCGACGGTCGTATCCACCCTGCTCGTATTGAGGAAGTGGTTGAAAAGACCAAGAAACAAATTGAAGAAGAAGTTATCGAATGGGGCGAGCGTACCGTTGTAGACTTAGGTATTACCGGTTTGCATCCTGAATTGATTCGTTACGTAGGTCGTATGCGTTTCCGTAGCTCTTACGGTCAGAACCTATTGAAGCACTCTCGTGAAGTGGCGCGTTTATGTGCTACCATGGCGGCTGAAATGGGATTGAACGTGAAGTTGGCCAAACGTGCAGGTTTGTTACACGATATTGGTAAATGTCCAGATAACGACGAAGAAACACCACACGCATTGTTGGGATTAAAGCTGTGTGAAAAATATGGCGAACATCCAGAAGTGTGCAATGCGGTAGGAGCTCACCACGATGAAATCGAAATGACCAGCTTGCTGAGTCCTGTCGTGCAAGCGTGTGATGCCATTAGCGGATCTAGACCTGGTGCGCGCCGTGGCGATGAGCAATACGTAGAGCGTATCAAAGAAATGGAAAACATGGCTTTGAGCTATCCTGGCGTTGAAAAAGCTTTTGCTATTCAAGCCGGTCGCGAATTACGCATCATTATGAGTGCCGAAGGCACTAACGACGATCAAGCCGATACCTTGGCATTTGAGTTGTCGAATCGTATCATGACAGAAATGAGATACCCCGGACAGGTAAAGATTACGGTTATCCGTGAAAAACGTTCGGTAGGTGTTGCCAAATAGCATTAAATAAGAATGTCTGGTAAGTTATATATAGTTCCTACGCCCATCGGTAATTTGGGAGATATAACTTACCGGGCAGTTTCTGTTTTAAAGTCCGTAAAAAAGATTTTAGCAGAAGATACCCGTACCACTCGGGTATTGTTAAATCATTATGAAATTTCTACGCCTTGTGAAAGTTTTCACATCCATAATGAACATCACAAATTAGCCAAATACATTCACGAGTTGCAGGAAGGGGCCCATATTGCACAGGTCTCAGATGCAGGTACTCCGGCCGTTTCGGATCCTGGATATTTACTTACCCGTGAGGCTATTTCCCAAGGAATAGAAATAGAAGTATTGCCCGGTGCAACGGCATTCTTGCCGGCACTTATTAAAAGCGGATTTGCCTTGCATAAATTTACTTTTGAGGGATTTTTACCTCAGAAAAAGGGCCGTCAAACCAAGCTCATGGAATGGTCAAACTACGACGATACCTTAGTGTTTTACGAAAGTCCGCATAAACTTTTGAAAACCTTAGTGGCTTTGCGCGATTTATGTGAACCGCACAGAAAAGTGAGTGTTTCCCGTGAAATAACCAAAAAGTTTGAAGAAACCGTTAACGGAACTTTAACAGAGGTTGTATCTCATTTTGAAAGCAAAGCGCCAAAAGGTGAATTTGTTGTAGTTTTGGAGGGTGCCAAATACACCCATGATCAGATTGAAGAATTGGATTCAGAATAGTCCACTTTGGATTTGGATGGTTCTCCCTGCGGTATTATTTGTACTCGCTTGGGAACCCATAGGAATAACGCCGCTCTTATTTATTGCATTTGTGCCTTTTTGGATCATTTACGATCGCTTAAAAGAAGCATCGGCATGGCGTTTATTTGGGGCGCTTTACCTTTCGATATTAGGATGGAATTTAACCACTACATGGTGGGTCTATTATGCTTCTGCGGCAGGCGCGGTTGCCATGATGTTTTTAAATACTTTATTCATGTGCCTGCC
>CBFHXF010000011.1:0-17948 GCA_965659745.1 Bacteroidia bacterium | reverse complement strand
GTCTTGAAATATGGATTATCAAAGTTGAAGTGGGCATTGGTCTCGGTAACGGCATTGCCTTTATTAGTCTCGGTTATTTGGATGCAAACCGTAAATATTCAAGAAGGAATGCCTCAAAATGTAGCCGTATTACAGCCGAGTTTCAATCCGTGGAATGAAAAATTTGACAGGGATCCGATTGACATGCAAACGGAAATGCAGGACTTATCCAAGCAGGGAATAGACAGCAGCACGGATTGGTTGCTATGGCCTGAAACGTGTTTGGTGCGTAGCATAGAAGTCGATTATTTAGACCGCAATGCACAGGTATTGATGTTGCAACGCGATTTGTTATCGGTTTTTCCTCAAATGCAGCTTTTAACAGGTTTTCATGGGGTGAAATACTACCAATCGAATGTAAAACCTACGAGGTCGGCCCGAAAATCGGCGTACGATCCAAATGTTTACTATGATGTATACAATTCTGCGTTGTGTTTAAAGAATAATCGAGTGCCGACCTATTATCATAAGAGTAAATTGGTGCCTGGAACGGAACAGATGCCCTTTATTCATACCATACCATTTTTGGAAAGTTTGGCCATTAGCTTGGATGAAAATAGCATTACGGGTAGTTTGGGTGTGAGCGATTCGGCGTATGCTTTAGGAGAAGGGAATCCGGTAGCTCCGATAATATGTTACGAGAGCATTTATGGCGATTATATTCGGGGCTATTTAAAGCGGGGAGCAACGTGGTTGGGAATTGTCACGAATGACGCATGGTGGGAGAACACCCCTGGTCATAAACAGCATTATTCGTATGCCAAGTTACGGGCCATTGAATTTCGGAAATGGATAGCAAGAAGTGCCAACACGGGCATTTCTGGTTTTATTGACCCTAGGGGAAATTCATACGACAATACCGATTGGTATGCGAAAACATGTCCGCAGTGCACCATTTATGCCAACGATCGTAAAACGGTATATTATTACCTCGGTGATTTGGGTGTAATTGCAGTATACCTGGTGGTTTTGACTGTGGGAATTTTATTGAGAAGACGCTTTCTCTGACAATTTTACTTGCCAGTTCCAGGCATCGCGCAACATGGTTTCTAAGTTGCGTTTGGCTTTCCATCCTAATACGTTTTCTACTTTCGTGGTTTCGGCCCATACTTTTACCACGTCACCGGCTCTGCGGCCTCCGATCGTATGAGGCACTTTTAATCCCGTTGCGGATTCAAAACCATTAATTACTTCCAATACCGTACTGCCATTTCCAGTGCCGATATTGAAGACTTCAAAGGGTTCTTGGTAGGATTTGTTGATTAAACGCTGAACGGCGCTTACATGGGCTTCTGCGAGGTCTACCACGTGGATATAGTCGCGTATGCATGTGCCGTCTGGGGTGTCGTAATCGTTTCCAAAAACTGTGAGTGATTGTCGTATGCCGGCTACGGTTTGGGTAAGATAGGGTATCAAATTATTGGGAACGCCAAGGGGAAGTTCGCCAATTTCGGCACTAGGGTGGGCTCCAATGGGATTGAAATAGCGCAAACATTGGGTGTTACACCATTCGGAATTGTCGTTTAGAATCACTTCTCCCATTTGCTTGGTGGCGCCATAGGGCGATTCGGCAGCCTTGGTTTGGGTGCTTTCTTTTACTGGAATTTCAGCGGGTTCGCCATAAACCGTACAACTGCTGCTAAAGACGATATCACGGATGCCGGTTTCTTTCATCACTTCTAATAAGGTGATAAGTCCGCCTACATTATTCCGGTAGTACATCAGCGGTTTTTCAACGCTTTCGCCCACGGCCTTGAATGCGGCAAAATGGATTACGGCTTGAGGTTGGGTTTCCACCAAGAGGGCGCGTAAAGCAGGGGCGTCGTTTACGTCAATTTGTGCAAATTGGGGTTTGTAACCGATGAGCTTTTTGATGCCTTCTAGGGCTGATAATTGAGAATTGCTGAGGTTGTCTATAATGATGGGTTCAAAGCCGGCTTCGTGCAAGGCAACTACGGTATGAGAACCTATAAAACCGAGTCCTCCGGTAACTATAATGCGTGATTTCATGGTAGGGCTATTATTTCGTTTTCGGATACGAATTGATATGTTTCTTGAGAAATGGGACATTGGGCGAGGCCTCTTTCATTGAAATGCAGCCTTTCGCCATGCTTGCTGATCCATCCTAATTGTTTTCCAGGTACCCCTGCAATAAGGGCATAAGGCGGAACGTCTTTCGTAACCACAGCCCCGGCCCCTATAAAGCAATATTCGCCGAGTTCCACGCCGCAAACGATGGTGGCATTGGCACCAATGCTACAACCGCGACGTAAATGGGTGTCTTTATATTCTTCCTTGCGTTCTATGAAAGCGCGGGGGTTGATAACATTGGTAAAGACCATGCTGGGACCTAAGAAGCAATCGTCTTCGATGTACACATTAGAATAGATACTAACGTTATTTTGAACTTTCACTCCATTTCCGAGCTGGGTTTGGTTGGCTACAAATACATTTTGTCCGAGGATACAGTTTTCGCCGATTTTGGCGCCTGGCATGACATGGCAGAAATGCCAAATTTTAGTATTAGCACCAATCTGGGCCCCTTCGTCGACGTAGGCGCTTGGATGGATAAAAGGAGGATTCACGGTGTCAAAGTTAGCCAAAATATTAGCATTTATGGGTTGTGACCTGGGGGCTTCCACCAAAAAAAAGAGGGAATTCGTAAAGAATTCCCCCCTTTCTATGGTTTGTTTGGTTGTTGTTGTTTAGTATGTAAGAACAAAATCTACGCGGCGGTTTTTATCGCGACCGCTTCTGGTTTTGTTATCGGCGATAGGCATTTCTTCGCCATAACCTTTGGCGGTTAAACGAGCTGCATCTACGCCTTTACCTTTAAGGTATTCGGCAACGGCGTCGGCACGTTCTTGACTTAAGGTTTTGTTCTCGGTATCGTCACCCACATCATCGGTATGACCTTGAATTTCAACTAGTGCCTCAGGGTATTCATTCAAGATATCTACTAAGATATCTAAGTTTTTGAATGAATTTGAACGCAAGGTGGCTTTATTATTATCGAAATAGATCCCTTTAGCCGCTAAAGCAATTTTTTGAATTACTTTTTCTTCGATTACAGGACAACCTTTAGATGCGGCGGTACCTGCTTTATCTGGACAGCGGTCTACGTTATCGAATACACCGTCGCCGTCTACGTCGGGGCAACCTTCTGCATCGATATTACCTGGGGTAGAAGGACATTTGTCATCTAAGTCGGCTACGCCATCACCATCGGTATCAGGACAACCTTTCAAAGCGGGTAAACCGGGCAATGAAGGGCAGCGGTCGTCTTTGTCTGCAACACCGTCACCATCAGAATCAGGACAACCATTGAATTCTTTGGCACCTTTTTCAGTAGGACAAGCATCTAAGCGATCAGGAATGCTATCGCCATCGCGGTCTGGGCAACCATTGAAGGCTAACAAGCCCGCTTTATCCATACAATCGTCATCGGCATCTAATACACCATCATTATCGCTATCGGCAGGACAACCTACGCTGTCTACGAAACGACGGTATTTAGGTAATGTTTTTTTACATTCATCAAATTTATTCGGTACACCATCTTCGTCGGAATCTTTCAAGCGACGGCTTCCGCCACCACCAGCACCAGAACCGCCGAAGCCATAAGATACACCAATAGCATTGTAACCCCAAGCGTCGTTGGTGCGCCATAATTTGTGAACCAAAGGATTTTCTGCACTTGGAGGATTTGGATCAGAACTGTTAGCACCGTCCCAACGGTCGTTGAAGGTATAGGTTAGGGTATATTGCCAGTGTAGAGATAGCGCATCGGTTACGAAAAATTTAAAACCGATTCCACCTTGTAAACCAAAACCGATATCCGTGATGGTTTGTTCAACCAGGTGCTCAGATTGGTAAACAGGATCAATACGCGTGGCGGCAACATATGGATATGGGCCCCACTTCATTAATGAGTGTACATAGTATCCGCTTAATCCTCCATAAAGGTAGGGAGCAAATTTGGCATCTTCTGACATGATAACGCCGTTATTGAACTTATAGCGGGCTCCAAAACTCAGATCACCGGTTTGAGCGCGGAAGCTTCTCCAAAAGATATCGTTTTCTTTTACGAATTCTTCAATGTTTTGAGTGGCACCTACTTCTCCGAAGGATACGTTGGCTACGGCATCTATACTTGGACTTAGATAATAGGCAAATGCCAATCCACCACCTTGGTAAATGGGAGATTTCGCGAATAATAATGAAGATCCTAGATCTCCAATATACTCTCTGAGACCACCGCTCAACTCGATGCTGTGCGAGCCTGGCGATTGTGCAATTGCTTGACTTCCTGATAGAAGGGCGGCGCTTGCGATAAACAGGTTTTTAAGGTAGTGTTTTGTCATATTTTATCCCGTTTTATATGCTTTTTGTAGAATTGTGGATGACAAATATAAGAAAGTCCGAATGAAAAAAAACTTTTTTAGAAAATTTTACAGATTTCATGTCAAACGGTTTCTGCCCAACTATGGCTCAAGAAACAAAGGATTTTTAGTATTCTAATTGTAAACTTGAAGAATGTTGGCGTTGCGACTGATAAAGTATTGTGCCAAACGCCCTGCGGCCGGACCTTTACTGGGGAAGCCGGAGAACATATACGTACTTTCGCAACAAGGTTCGAACTTTCCCGAAACATAATTGCCGCATTTTAACTGGATGTTAATTGAATCCACCCATATGTGAGAACACGCATTGGTAGGTTGGTAGGCACAAGTCCGTTCAAATGCATACCACTGATCGTCGTAATCGTGAATCACTAAAACACCCCGAACGCCCCCTTCGATATACGAAAAGGTGCCCACATTGTTTAAGTGCATATTTGAGGCTAGATTCAAGTCGAGAACGGTATTGACTAAACCACGCGGTATGTTTTCCGTTACCTGTCTGGAGTCGTCGCAGGCACTTAGGGCCAGAATGCTACACAATAAGGTTAGAAGTTTCGTTTTCATAAGCATGGTGTTTTTATCCTTCGTAGGAATAAAATCCTTTTTTGGTTTTGCGACCATGGAAGCCAGCATCTACTTTCTGTTTTTGTATGCGGCTGGGTCGGAATTTAGAATCGTATTGAAACTGTTCAAACATCGACTGCGTAACTGAATAATTGGTTTCTACTCCAATTAGGTCCATCAATTCAAAAGGTCCCATTTTAAAACCTGTGGCACGCATCAGTCTATCCATTTGTTCAAAATCGCCCACTTGTTCTTCTAGCGCTTTTAAACTTTCTACGTAGAAATGTCTTGCCACGCGGTTAACAATAAAGCCTGGTGCGTCTTTTGCATACACGGCAGTTTTGCCGAGTTTTACGGCCCAATCGTATGCTTTTTGTGCAACAGATTCATCAGTAGCGGCACCGCTGATGATTTCTACGAGTTTCATGATATGGGCTGGATTGAAAAAGTGGACTCCCACCAAACGTTCAGGATGCTTCAACCCACGGGCAATTTGAGTGATGGGAATAGAAGAAGTATTGGTAGCAAAAATGCAGTTTTCGCTGTTTTGTGCTTCAAGCTTGGCAAACAAATCTTGTTTTACGGGAAGCTTTTCTACGATGGCTTCTAGTATAAAATCGGCTTGTAAATCTTCAAATTGGTGTGAAAACTGTAATAGTTCGAGCGCATTTAATCGGTTTTGTTCTGATATTTTACCAATACTTTGCGCTTTGTCTAATTGTTGGTGAATATAAGATTCGGCCTTCGTAAGAGCTTCGGCGTTAATATCGTACAGTAAGGTGGAATAACCTGCTCGAATGCTTTCAATTGCAATTCCAGATCCCATCACGCCAGAACCAATGATAATCACTTTCATAATTACAAAATTAGCGACCTTTAAGCCAAGTTTGAGGATTTTGTTTGGTTTGACCCTCCCAAACTTGGAATTGGAGCACGGCTTTTCCGTCGTCGTCAGACATTACTTTTCCTAAAACATCCCCTACATCTACCTTTTGACCTTTGCTCACATTGATCGTGCCCATTCTAGAGTAAACAGAGAAATAGTCGCCGTGATTGATTAAAACGGCATCTCCTTCCCCGGGAATAGATAAAATCGCACTTACGGTACCTTTAAATATGGCTTTTACGGACTGTCCGGGTGTGGTCGTAATATCAATTCCGTTGTTTTGAAGGGTTATATTCTTGAATTCAGGATGTTTATGAACTCCAAAAGTTTGAGAAACGAAGCCTTGCGATACGGGCCAAGGCAAGCGACCCCGGTTGTTTTTAAATGAGGTACTCAGAGCGCTTGATTTAGGCGTTTTGGTAGTGGCGGTGCTGCCTGCTTTTTTACGTCGGGCTGCTTCGCGCTCTCTGCGTTTTCGTTCGGCTTCAATTTCGCGAGCTATGGCCTTTTTTATGGCTGCATTCAACTGAGCCATTTGCTTTTGTTTCTGTGCAATTCGGCTATTTAGGGAATCTTCTTTTTTGGAAAGCTCAGAAACCAATACGGTTTTGCTTTTCTTATCTGATTCCAACTTTTTTCGCTCTTGCTCTTGGGCCATTAAGAGTTGTGATTTTTCCTTGCGGATTTTATTTAAAGCCGTAAGGGCGTTTTCTACTTTTACCTGTTGATCGTTGAGCTGGGCAATTTGAAACCTTCTGTAATCAGACACCTTACGCAAGTATTTCCAACGCCTTACTGCTTGTTTTACGCTGTTCGATGAAAATATAAAGGCCATTTCGCGACCTGATTTGCGCGTTTTGTAGGCTTTTTTGACCGTTTCGTTGAGTTTACTTTTCTCCTTGAGCAAATCTTCTTGTAAGATAGAAAGCGTTTCGTACTGTCGTACAATTTCCTCTTCGGTAGCTACCACCTCTTTTTCCAAGTTTTCGATAAGCGCTTGGCGCTGGGTAATGATTTGGTTGAGCGTGCTCAGTTGGTGTAAGGTAGCTTGTTTTTTGTTTTGTGTGGATTTTAAAATTCGCTGACTTTGGGCAATTTCACGCTCTACTCTCTTGCGTTTCGCTTCAAGCGCTTTGCGGGAAGTTTGGGCGTTCAAGACATTGCCTAATAGCAAGCCTATCAGCAATAAGAGTCCTAAAAAAGAACGCTTACCAAGTTTCCACAAGTGTATAGCCATTGGGTACATTGAACGGATACGAAGGTATGGGTTCAAAACTTGAGGTTTTTAACCGAACATCCAATCGTATAGTTTTTAAGGCATCTTTTAAAAAGAGGCTGGTTTGAGAGGCTACCGAATATTTGGGATTTTCTACTTGCAATCTGTCGGTATAGTCTGCCCAAAGGTAGCGCCCATTCACTTCGTCGTTTATGGCATTTTGCAATACCCTATTGCTTGGGTCGAACTTCACCGCATAACCCGGATAGAAAGAAGCATCGCCGCGAAAAGTGCTGTCTGCGCTATTGAAATAAATCAGCTGCGACAGGGTTTCCCCCGAAAATAAGCGTTGTAAAGCACCAATTTGTGCCGGCAGTTGTGTGCTGCTTTGAAGTTCTTTGAGCGATATTCGGTAGTAGTTTTTCTGTAAAAGGTCGAGTGCGTGGAGGGTGTCGTTTTTGATAATTCCTTTGGCAATCTGAAAGCCGATCGAGGCGCTTATCGAAAACCAAAAAATACTGTCGCGCTTCATGCGGAAACTCATCACGCCGTTGTATTGCTGTTCGCCGCCGAGGTCAATATCAATATCGTAGCGCCCACTGAAATGCTCCCAACTTAAATGGCCGAGTACTATGCCCCCTGTTTTTGTATCCGCTATCTTTTCATTTACGTAAACAATTTCCGATGCGGGTTCTTGTTTCCCGATTATTTTATCTTCGGTGTTAGGGGAAATCGTAACAGCGGATTCGTTCGTGTTATCGTTTCGAATATTTTTATTGTCAGACGGTACTGCCATTTCATCCTTAGGGAATGCTGCTTTTGGCACCGAGCTATTCGTGTTTTTTTGGCTGTAACAAGCGGTTACTCCCATCAAAAGGGGTATGATAAAGGCGTTTTTCATTTGGTGGTATTTTGGTAGAGTAGCAGTTTTATATGATGATGGGGGATTTCATTTTGGTTGGTATTGGATTTGATAATCGATTCAATTTGTTTCTGGGCTAATTTGGTTTGGCCTGTGAAAGTTAGGATATCGGCTTGTATGAATTTCCACTGTTCGTTCGGCGCTTGCAATTTTGAAAAGCGAATAATTTCTTGTGGGCCAAGTTCTTGTGCCTGGATTTTCATAATGTAGGAGACTACCTCTCGAGCGTACTTCGTGTAATCTTCTAAAAAGGGAAAATAAATTTCTAAATTTTCGATACACAATTCCATCTCTGGAAGGTCGGTATTGATGTAGGCTATTAGAAACTGTTGTTCCAAAAGAACGAGGTTCTCGGGATTTTCTTGAGCGCAAGATTTGATGATCGTATAGGCATATTCACTATTCCCCTTGTTCAGTTCGGTATAGGCTTGCGGACATGGGGCCGTATTCTTTGTTTTGAGGGAAATTTCCTCTAAGAAAGCGTTGTAGGCCTCTGTAATATCCGGCCTACCCTCATATTTATCGATTAATACTTCGTATTCTCTTTTGGCTGCGCTTGTGTCGTTTAATGCCAAAAATAGCAGGGCTGTTTTTTGCGTTAAATTCAAATTATGCCCGAATTGCTCCTTCCATATTTGCGTTATATACAAACTTTGCTTCACATCGTTGCGATTCCATGCGTTTTGTAGGGCATCTTCGTAGCGACTGATATAACGGGGCTGTCGCTGTATTAATTTCAATCGGATATTCCATGCCTTTTGGTAGTCGTATTTCATCTCCAACAAACGGGCATAATGCAGCCAATAATCGTCTTGTGTGGAATCTATTTGGCAGGATTTTTCGGCAAATTGTAGGGCAGTGGGGAGGGTGCCGATCTTTTCGTGGCACACAGAAATGCGATAGGCAGCGGCGGCATTAGGCAACAGCGCAGTATCGTCAAAAACTTCTTGAAAACCTTTAAGGGCTTCGGTCCATTTGAACGCTTGGAAGTCGATTTCTGCCTGATGGAAGCGTTGCTGGGGTGTAACTTGTGCCTCGCCCTGATTTCCCAAACAGAAAAACAGGGCGATAAGCCAAAACGATTTTATTTCATACTGGCATAATCGCCAATACTGAATTCTTTGGGATTTCCCTCTAAGCATACGTGGTTTCCAATCATGGAGTTTTCACAATTCAAACGCGTTAATTGTGTTTCTTCTCCAATAATGGTATTGCTAATAACGCAATTTTTTAGTTTTGAATTGCTGCCGATACTTACAAAAGGACCAATTTCGCAATTTTTCAGTTCAACGCCCTCTGCTATGAAGCAGGGTTCGGTAATGATAACGCTGTCGTCGAAACGATCTTTAGAAACCGTAAATTGTTCTTTTTTATTGGCTAAAACGCGTTGATTGGTATAAACGGTAGCGCTGTAATTTCCACAATCGAGCCATTCTTCTACTGCACCTGGAGTGAATAACATGCCTTTATTCTTCATGTTTTCCATAGCATTGGTGAGTTGGTATTCTCCTTTGTCTTTGATGTCGTTATCGATCAAATATTGCAATTCGGCTTCTAAGGTTTCGCCGCTCTTGAAATAGTAGATACCGATAATGGCTAAATCTGAAACGAAGGTTTGGGGTTTTTCAATAAAGTCGGTGATGATGCCGTCTTCGTTGTATTTTACTACACCGAAAGAGCTTGGATTTTCTACTTTTTGAACCCAAATAACGCCGTCTTTGGTTTTGTCTAAATTGAATTGGGTACGGAAAAGGGTGTCGGCAAAGGCTACGATCACTTCACCTTTGAGCACGGCACGCGCGCACAAAATGGCATGACCTGTACCTTCCGCTTTATCTTGATAAAAGATATGTCCGCGGGCGCCCACGCTTTGGGCAATTTGCAATAATTCTTTTTCGGTTTCTTCACCAAAACGACCTACCACAAATCCAATTTCTTGGATGGGTTCGCCGCAAACGGCAGCAATATCTTCAATTAGCCAGTGAACGATTGACTTTCCGGCTACTTTCAATAAGGGTTTTGGAGTGGTTAGTGTGTGGGGTCGCATGCGCTTGCCCATTCCTGCCATTGGTATGATTAAATTCATGGTGATTTCGTATGGTTATTATGAAAAGGATTGCAAATAACGGCAATGTTTGTTAAAAAATGGTGAAATTCATGTTATTTACCGCTGCTTCCGTAACCGCCCTCGCCTCTGTCGGAAGGGTTCAGGTTTGAAGTGACTTCCCACGAAATGACTTCGTGTTTGGCCAATACCATTTGGGCTATGCGGTCGCCTTTGCTGATTTGAAAGGGTTCTTGTCCGTGGTTAATAAGGAGCACTTTTATTTCGCCTCGGTAGTCGGCATCGATGGTTCCGGGACTGTTAAGAACGGTGATGCCGTGTTTTAAGGCAAGGCCGCTTCTGGGGCGTATTTGCATTTCGTATCCTGGGGGAATTTCGAGGTATAATCCCGTTGCAATTAATTGACGTTCGCCCGGTTGGAGGGTAATAGTACTTTCAACATTGGCGGGAACATCCATCCCGGCGCTGAGTTCGGTTTGGTATTGGGGAAGCGGTAAATCGCTTTTATTGATGATTTTGACGCGTTGCATGTGAAGTTCGGGTTTCGTATAAATAGAGAAATGCTATAAATGCGATGAAAATGAGAGATTTTCCGATGAATCCTAATTGGGCATTTATGAGGATGTAACCTAAAAGGAATGTGACACTTAAGGTTATTAAAATGCGGGGAAGGTCGTATGGAATGGGATAGTATTTACGCGATAGAAAATAGCCCATCAGGACCATAGAGAAATAGGTAATGAGGGTGGTGATGGCGGCTCCAAGAATACCAATTTTGGGAATAAGCCACAGGTTCAGTACCAAGGTGATGGCGGCGCCGGTGAAGGCAGGAATGGCGCCAATATGCGTTTTTTCTGATACTTTGTACCAAACCGAAAGGGTGTAATAGAGTCCCAAAAACAGATTTGCGGCGAGAAGGTAGGGTACTATTTTCATGCCGTCGGGATGTTGGAAATATTCAGGATTTTGAATTAAAATGGGGGCTATATAGGGCAAAATTAGCAAGGTGCCCAGGTAGATAACCGATACCACATACACGAACCATTTCATAATGTACGCGTATGATTCTTGGGCGTTTAGTTGTTTGGCTTGTTCAAAAAAGTAAGGTTCTACAGCAAAACGAAATGCTTGCACAAAAAGGGTGAGTACCATACTTAATTTATAGAAAGCGGAATAAATACTTACTTGATAATCGCTTTGGGAGTCGGGTATAATCGATTTAATAAGAATGCGGTCGAAAGTTTCGTTGATCATGCCGGCGAGTCCAATAAACACAATCGGATAGGAATATTTCAGCATGCGTTTGAGCAAGTCTATATCCATTCCAAGGCGCAGGTGTTTCAAAACGGGAAATAGCATGAGCAGGGTTGCGGTGCTGGCGATCAGGTTGGAAATGAAGATCCACGAAACTTGGGATTGGCTGTAATAAAGGTGCAGCGCCCATTCGTTAGACTTCCCCCAATAGGGAAGAAAAACCAGAAAAAACAGATTTGCAAATACGTTGATGGCAATATTGGAGAGTCGCACCCAAGCAAAATTCCAGGGCTTTTGTTGTTGACGGAGGTATGCAAAGGCGAGGGAGCTAACGGCGTCGGAGGCGAGGATTACGGTAAACCAGAAGGCGTATTCGGGCGCATGGGGGTAACCGATGAAGGTCATGATTTCGAGTCCGAAAAATCGAGATAACAAAATCCATATAAGTCCGGTTAGTAACAAAAAATGGGCTGCGGTAGCAAAAACCGGTTCCGGTTTTTCTTGTTTTCGGGCAAAGTTGAAGAATCCGGTTTCGAGTCCAAAGGCAAAAAGTACGGCTCCTAAGCTCGCATAACCGAACATGACGCCAACAACGCCGTAATCGGCTACGTTTACTAGGGTTCGGGTGTAAAGGGGAACGAGCAGGTAATTGATCAAACGACCCAACATGGTGCTTAACCCGTAAATGGCTGTTTGTGAGGCGAGCTTGCGGATTACCGACATTAAAGCAAAATTACGGAAACTTACGAATTAATGTAGTTTTGATAAATTAAGGGCGCTTGCTCCAGTTTTGAGGGTTTTGAGAGGTATGGAATACCGCTCTAATGGTTATCGTATTAAGAGAGTCATCTACCGTGAAATGTATCATAAATGGAAAAACTTTCAATACTAAGCAGCGAACCTCTTCGTATCTTACTCTGAGAAACGGATTTTTTGTAAGAAATTCTATTTGTTCGTTTAGTTCGCTCTCGAATTTTTTGCCTAAACCTATGGATTTTTCTTCATAATAGTTTATGGCCTCTTGTATGTCTTGAACGGCTAAGACATCAATGAGTACTTTAAATGACATTATCCTAAATCTTTGAACGTAAAACGCTTTCTAGCATCTTGCCATGTTAGGGTTTCGGCGGGATTGCTGTTATTTATGCGTTCAAGAACCATTGCTTTATGTTCCTCGGATATAGCTGTTTCATTTTGCACTTCAAATCCGTGTTCTTTGATTAGTGCATAAAAAAAATCTAGTTTGGAATCGGGGATATTGAGAGTGATTTCTTTCATGATTGATTTTTTCGAAAGCAAGTTACGATTTTATGCTATTATGTGCAATTCATTATTTTTACATATACCATTTTTATTAACAGCACCTCGGATCACTGCGCCGCTGTTGAAGTTTTTTGTTTCTGGAGATCTTAAGTCCAACTTGTTATGAGCGGTAGAAAGGTTTGAGTCGATAAGAAAAAAGCAATTTGAAAGTAAAGGTTTTACAGGGCGCAGTGAATATAAAGGTTCAGTTATTCTCGTTTCAATAACTGTGCCAAAACCTCATGAGTGTCTAAAATAAGAGGCGCACTCCGGACCAATATTGAATAATAAATCAATAACAGACAAATCTTTACGATGTCCAAATTTGTTTTCAAAAACTTGAGAGTATTCGAGATAGGGTGTATTGTTAATTGAACGAAAATACTGTCTACTTTTTTCAAAATCCAAATCTATGACAGGCAATTCCTCTAAACCGAGCCAAGGCAGCAATAATTGTATAGCCGATTCCTGAAGGGACTTAAAAGAGGCCTGTTCTTGGTGTAAAAGGTCCCATATTTTATAATCGTAATATTCGTAAAACGGCGATTTTCCATAGGCCGTGCGCCACGCATTTTGATGTTCGCGTAACCATTTATGCTGGTAGGATATTTCCCAAAATATGGGGTCTTTCTTTTTTGAATCGTGTGTTAAAGGAATGCGTAAGGTCTCTATTTGATTGGCACCCGATACGGCATAATGGGCCTGTTCCCAATGAGAGAATAAAGCCACTTCACCATTCCTAGCTGCAAATTGAAAGTAGGAAACATTTGGAAAAAGTCCGTAAATCTTCAAATCTGTTTTACTGTCAATCGGTCGGTGCGTTGTTTCCATAGGGTTCGAATTTCTTTTTTTAACACGGGGTGTGTCCACCTAGGAGCAATATCTAACAAGGGCTTGAGCACAAAGTTTCGATTCTGTAATTCAGGGTGTGGAATTTGTAGATCTTGGTTTTGGATGATATGACTACCATAAAATAAAATATCGATATCGATACTTCGAGGTCCCCATTTTTCATAGCGCACGCGCCCTAATTGCTTTTCAATTTGCTGAAGTTTTTGAAAAACCATCAGGGGTGTGAAAAGCGTATTTACTTGCAACACCTGGTTTAGAAAATCAGCCTGATCGGTTTTGCCCCATGCTTGGGTGATGTACATAGGCGATTCACGCTGGATTTCTCCGATATTAGCATGAATCAAACGATTGCATTCTTGCAATATATCAAAGGAATTGCCTTGGTTGCTGCCGGTGGCCAAGAAAAGGGTTTGAGGAAGAACCTTCACAGGCGCAAAGGTAGCATTAGCCAATCAAATCGTTGTTTTTCAACTTGTATTTCTTCATTAATTCGCGCAGACTGTCTGCGGTGAAGAAGTCGTTCAATGCTTCTAAATGGCGGTCGTGGTGCAAATCGGTACACGCATAGTCGTAGTAGCCTTGATCTAATAAGTCTTGGGCCACTTTTTGAACGTCTTTGCCGTAATAGGGGGTTAAGGACAATAAATTCAATTGGAAATCGAATCCCAAGTCTTTTAAATAATCGTAATTGCTTTCGGCATTTTTATGATAATATCCGTAGCGTTCGGGATGAGCTAAAATAGGAATATAGCCATCGATTTGCAATTGAAAGCTGTATCCTTCTAAGTGTTCAGGCTTGTGAGCGTATGACAACTCTACTAATATAAATTTGTCTTTCACACACAGCAGGGGTTTTTTGTCTCTTAAATTGGCGAGAAAGATATCGTCCATCATGTACTCTGAAGCAAATCCAGAAACTTGAGGATATGCTTGAGTATCGAGGTAGGCATTGAGTGTTTCAAAGGCCGATTTTATCGTTTCGGGGGTATTAGGATGGGTGTCGGCAATGGTATGTGGCGAAGCTTTTACCTGTTCGAAGCCTAAATTCTTTAAACCGCGCAGCAAGCGCAACGATGTTTCCGGATCTGGAGCTCCGTCGTCGATACCGGGCAATATGTGATTATGAAAATCTAGCATTTTAACATCGTAAAATTATATGTTTTGGGTTGGCTTGACAAATTCTGGAGACTTCAAAAAGCTGAATTATGGATGAACGGCTTAACAATTTAGTAAACGTTCTATTGGTGATACTTTGTCAGAGCAATTTCAATGTTTCAGGTAAAAAATTTGAATAACATCGCCTGTGCGCTAACAAAACCTCGTATTAGGGTGTCAACCTACCGTACATTCTAGGGAAAGGAATTGATTCGCGCACGTGTTTCAGTTTACAAATCCAGGTAACCACACGCTCCAAACCTAAACCAAATCCCGAATGGGGAACCGATCCAAATCTACGTAAATCGAGGTACCATTCGAATTCCGACATGGGTAACTGATGTTCGTGAATTTTTTCTATAAGGCTGTCTACATTCGTTTCACGCTCGCCACCGCCTACGATTTCACCGTAGCCTTCAGGAGCCAAAACGTCTACCCCGCGGGCAAAACGCATATCTTCTGGATTGCGTTTGAGATAAAATGCCTTTACTTCATGCGGCCAATCGTAAACCATTACAGGTCGGTCAAATAACTTGGTAAGCACGGTTTCATCCGAACCACCAAAATCATTACCATATTCGAAATTGCGTGCACTGTTCAACCATTGGGGTATGTTGCGCAAATCTTCTTCTACGTCGCTTTTTTCTTGTTTCAGCTCGTTTATTTTGGCGGTAAAGAAATTTATTTGACCTTTTTTCATTCCGCCGGCATTGATTTGGGCTTCGCGATCGGCGATATCGGCGTCAATTTCTTGTAAACGGCTTTCAGCGGCTGCTAATTCCGCTTCTAGTAACTTGATGCTATTTTGTCCGTTAACGTCTTGTTCGCCTTTAATAATGCGTACGGCTTCGTCGTACGTCATTCTTGGGAAGCTTCCTAAAGAACTTTCCAAAACGCTTATGTCTCGACCAATGGTTTCTAATTCTTGTTTGCAATTGGCCAAAACATCTTTAATAACATGCTGTAACATGCCTTCGATGGCATCCATATTTTGGAAAATATCGTAGAACGCCATTTCAGGCTCGATCATCCAAAATTCAGAAAGATGTCGGCGTGTTTTTGATTTTTCCGCCCTGAAAGTAGGTCCAAACGTATAAATTTTGCCCATGGCCATGGCCATCGCTTCTCCGTAAAGTTGACCGGATTGACTCAAATAGGCTTGACTGCCGTAGAATTCGGTTTCAAATAGGGTAGAAGTGCCTTCACAAGCATTTCCAGTAAAAATGGGGGCATCCATTTGTACAAACCCTTCCTTTTGGAAATAATTATGGATGGAGAAAATGATGGTATTG
This sequence comes from Bacteroidia bacterium, assembly GCA_965659745.1. GTDB lineage: Bacteria > Bacteroidota > Bacteroidia > NS11-12g > UBA955 > VMCP01. Next base: position 1,998 of record CBFHXF010000011.1, on the reverse strand, counting down.
CGAATGCGCATGATGGCCCATTGGCGGGTACTGCGCAACCACAAGTGGCGTTGGTCCATTAAAAATTCAACACCGTGTTCTTTTTTCGCGATAGGATAATCGACAGAATCGCCGATGATTTCGATTTGTAGCACTTCTAATTCGACGCCGCCAATTTGTTTTTCATCGGCTTTGATCAATCCTTGCAAAACCACACTGGTTTCCAAACGCGTATTTTGCGCCGTTTCCAAACCCGCATCGGTAGCGGTTTCGGCCGTTACGACACACTGACAAAAGCCGGTACCGTCGCGGAGCACAATAAATACGATGCCTTTACCTTCTCTTTTATTAGAAACCCAACCTTTTAAGGTTACGGTTTCGCCTATTTTTTGGGATAATTGTTGGATGTAAGAATGCGTGATTGACATGTTACGGCAAAGATACAATTTTTGAATCGCTATATAATAAGGTATAAAGCGCATTGCGTTTAAGAGAATGTGTACATTTGTTGTATGAAAGCAGAGGGCATTTCGGTATTGATTCCTTCAGGTGCAGGGGCTCCGGGATTTGCGGGAATAGCGGCTTGTTTGCGCGAGGAATCGGGTTTGCGTTTGATTTCGGGCGATGTGAACGAGAACGCCTATGGAAAATCGCTGTCGGACGCTTTTTATGCCATGCCCCCTTCAAACAGTTCGGGCTATATCAACCGTGTATTAGAAATTTGTGAACTTGAAAAGGTCCAAGTTGTGCTCCCCATTACTACTGCAGAGCTGGAGTCTTTGTCGGCGCATCGCGATGTGTTTGTAAAGAAAGGCGTTCGGCTTATAATTTCCCCCGAGAAAGGCCTTAAAGAAGCGAATGATAAGGGAATTTTACATGGCAAGGCTCAGAAAATAGGTATTGCGGTTCCAGAAGGAAAGGTGTGTGAGAATCGGAACGAGTTCGAAGAAGTGGCGAAGGATTTGCTGAGTCGACATGCCCGTTTATTTTTTAAACCTGTACGGGGAAATGGGTCTCGCGGTATTGGTTTGATTGGTAGGGATGTTGAGCCCATAACGGCGGCGCACAAACCTGAATTGATGCCATTGCGCTTGTCCGAATGGATGCTGCGATTGCCCGAATTTTTCGAGGTTCCCCTGTTATTGACTGAATATTTACCGGGTAAAGAATACTCGGTGGATGTATTTATTTGGCCTGGATATGTTACTCTTGCCATTCCCAGGAGTCGCGATAAAATGGTATCGGGTATCAGCGTTTCGGGAACTTTTGAATGCGATGAAATCCTAATTGAAGCGTCGAAATTATTGGTAACCTCTTTAGAACTAGAAGGTCCGATTGGCGTTCAATGGCGCCATAATGCTGAGGGAATTCCTCATTTGTTGGAAATAAATCCGCGCTTGCAAGGAACTACATCGGCGTTGCGACATGCGGGATTGAATGTGCCGTTGATGGCGGTAAAGCGTGCCTTAGGCAGACCCGTAGATTTGCCTGAAAACTTTTTTTGGGGTAGGGGATTTACGCGGCATTGGCAGGACGTTTTTTTATAGTTTTTCGGAAATTAGTACGGCGTAACGTTTTTTGTAATTATCTTCGCAACAACTATGAGCAACGAAAAACGCAATACCAAGAAATATTGGGCTCTTTGCATTGTAAGTGGAATCGCATTGACCTATTTCACCATTTTTTTACCTGAAGCTTTTTGGCTGGGTCTACCTACATTTTTTGGGGGTATGGCAATGGCCATGGATTGGGTTTAATAAGCTGAAATCCTTATTTTTACATAATTTCGCTTTCGGGCGGTTAAAAAACTATTGTTATGGCAAATTCCTTTTGGTTTGATTTCGAAAAAGACGTTCAGGAACTTCACGAACAGTTGAAGAAGGCGCAAACAACGCACGAACAGGGAAAATTAGATATGACGGATATGATCCGCACTATCGAATCCAAAATAAAAGAAGCTCAAAAAGCGGTGTATAGTACTCTTACGGGTTGGCAAAAAGTGCAAATTAGCAGGCACCC
>CBFHXF010000010.1:30720-46200 GCA_965659745.1 Bacteroidia bacterium | reverse complement strand
AAAACGGCGTATAGGGTATCTTTATTGCTGGGTGCGCAGGCGAGTTCTACGCGGCCTTGTAGGGCGGTGCTGCGGGTATAGGCGAGGGTGAAATTTTGACCGTCGTCGGAATACAAAATGCGTCCGCCGCCTAAATCGGAGCCGGAAAGGGCATTATTTCTTCGGGTGCCGCACCAAATGCGATTATTGGCATCGATTTCGATATCGGCCACGGCGTAGGTGTACACCGAGCCGCTGAAGGTGGGCATTACATTGGTGAAGGAGGTGCCGCCATTGGTGCTGCGCATCAGGCCAATATGGGAAGGGGAGCCGTTCCACTGTCCGCCATAAAACAAAATATCGGTGGCGGCGTAGAGCACGCTGCTGCCGTTTTCGTTGCGCACGGAAATGTCGTTGATATAATAGTAATCGGCGGTGCTGGAAAGGTGGGTCCAGGTTTGTCCGCCATTGGTCGACTTAAAAATGCCATAGCCCCGCGAGGAGCTGAAAGTGCTTCCAAAGCCTTCGCCGGTGCCCACGTAAATAGTTTGGGCGTCGTTGGGATCGAATGCGATGCAGGTAACGGTGAGGTTGGGCCAGAGGGTCGAAACGGACCTCCATAGGCTATCGGCATTACTGATATCGTTGTTGTACCAAAGTCCACCGGTAACGGCGCCGGCCCATACTTTTTTACCGGTATTGTCGTTGGGATCGAAGCAGAGGGCGCGGGTTCGGCCGCCCACGTTATTGGGACCTCGGCTGATCCACGGGGTTTCGGGAAGTCCGGGAGCGGTTCGTTTGGTAAGGGGTTTATGGAGTTGGTGCAGGAGCACTTCGGGGGTAGGTCGCAACAGGTTGGGATCCATGGTGGCGATGTATTCTTGCTGCCAGTAGCCGAGGGGTGTTTCTTGGCTTTTGTGGGAAGTCTTCCGAAAGGCTTTGGCTATTTTTTTCTCGGTTTTAACAATTTGGCGGTGGTAGCGCCGGGTGTTTTGGGCGAAAATATGGGCGGTGGAGAAGAGGAGTAGGAGCAGGGCGAAGAATTGAAGAAATGTCCGTTGCGGGTATGGTGGAGGGCATTTTTTCATGGGGAATCTAACGGTAGTATTTTTGATTTTGAGCGAAGTTAAATAAATACCAATTTGAAATTTCTCTTTTGCGCAAACTTTTTGAATCCATATCAAGAGAAATTCTCAAGGATTCGATCTCTATCCTCATTTTCTTTGTCGTTTTTGTGATACAATTCTATCAATTTTATTCTATTCTCCTTTGGGAAATGAGCATAAACTAACCTTAAGCCAGAATTTACACCTCTTCCTTTTAAGGCTCTGCACGCTATCTTCTTTATTTTGATGATACAGGTTTCAATTCCCAAATTATCGATGCGATAGCTAAATGGCGGCCTCTCTTCAGGAGCAACTTCTAGAACCTTTTTAACGACCTCTAAATCATCATGAAGCGTTCGGTATTTTTTTAAAAGGCTTTTTAGGTCCTTCTTGAACTCACTTAATTCCTCGAAAACCATCATTCCTCCTCGTGGGTATAATTCCGAACTGAGAAAGGAGCCTCACGGTAAAACACCAATTCATAATCTATAGCTTCTCCATCTTTTGTAGCCACCCAAGGCATGTCTTTCTGGACATAATTGCTGAGGGAAACGTCAGACCAATCGCTCATGTGTTCCAATACACGATCTATAACTTCTTTTTCACTGGCTCTAAATTGAGTTAAATCCGCCTTTTCTAAAGGCAAATAACGCGTTTGTGGATTCCCTTGAAATTCGGTTTTCACCCTTTGTAATTTCCCCTGATCAATCATTTGATGGATGATTGGATTTATTTGTTGGGGAACGGGGCCATAAGGAAGTTTTCGGTATTCAGCACCCGTCAGATGTTCTTCGTATAACTCATAATGATTGAAATCGCAGAAATACAGTAATTTATAAAGTACCGGTTCGCCCACATTCGGCTTTCCCGCACAACGTTCGAGGATGTACACCAAGATGTTTTTAAACTTGGCGATTTGAAGATTGGGTGTTGGGATTCGCTCTTCCTTTTTCTTGGACTTTGATTCCTCCTCAATGGAAATTTCAAAGTTTTCGATGAATTGGGTAGATAAAAAGTCATCGAATGAAAATACCAATACTTGCGATAGTTTTTGGAATTCAAGAATGTTGATGCCACGGTTTCCTAATTCTATTTGCGCCAATGAAGGTCTCGAGATTTTAATACTCCGAGCCAAATCTTCCTGCGAAAGCCCTTTAAATTTTCGAAGTTCAGCGATTCTGCGGCCAATTTGTTTCTGCGACAATCTCATATGGGGAATTAATAAAAGGTTTGTATTACAAATTTAATGATTGTTTGCTTATAAAACATATTTTTGTATTAAATTAAAACAATTGTAAATTTGATAGGTTTTAAAAAAGCAAAACCTTCAATTATACAATTTTCCTCACGATCAATCCCCAATCCTTTTCTCACCGCCCACTCCAAATAATTCCCACAATTTTTATCAAAATTTCACACTTCGGCAAACCAACTGCCCCTAACTTTGTTTAACTATTTGTATGAACGCTTTAACGAATACCCTCGTTTTGTTGAGTTTTTTTGTCCTCATGGAAGGAGTTGCTTGGTTTACACACAAATACATCATGCACGGCTCCCTCTGGATTTGGCACAAATCCCACCACGAACCCCGTAAAGGCACCCTCGAATTGAACGACCTTTTCGGCTTTATGTTTGCCCTTCCGTCCATACTGTTAATCGTTTATGGAAGCAATCCTATCGATTGGCGCTTCTTCGCCGGACTCGGAATTGCCCTTTACGGATTGGCCTATTTTCTCGTTCACGATGTTTTCGTGCACCAACGGGTAAAATGGTTAAAAACCACTAATGTGCCGTACTTCCGCGCCATGCGATTGACCCACCACCTGCATCATGCCGTGCATACCAAACAAGGTGCCCAAGCTTTCGGCTTCCTTTTTGTTCTACCCAAATTCTACAAACGATTCCATGCCAAATAAAACCGTTACCCTCGTAGGCGCCGGACTCGGTTCCCTCGCTACCGCATTGCGATTATCCTACAAAGGATACCAAGTGCATATCATCGAAAAACAATCCAACGCCGGAGGCCGACTCAATATCCTCAAACAAGACGGTTTTACCTTCGATGTGGGTCCCTCGTTCTTTTCCATGAGCTACGAGTTTCACGAACTCTTCAACAGCATCGGAGAACCCATTCCCTTCGAATTGAATGAATTGAATCCGCTTTACACCGTGAACATCGCCGGTTCCGATCGCGTTTTTCAAATTTATAAAGACCTCGACAAACTCGCCGAAGAGTTCCGCGGCATAGAAGACGATTTCGAAGCCAAAGCACGCAAATACCTCAAAGGGGCCAAAGACATTTTTCACGATACCGAATACAAAGTCATTAAGAAAAATTTTGATTCCATACTCGAGTTTTTGCTTTCCATGGCTACCGTGCCGCTTAAGCATTTGCCTAAATTGTTCCGCACCTTCTGGCAAGAATTAGAAAGGCATTTCGAATCGGAAGAAGTAAAAATCATCTTCTCATTGGTGGCCTTCTTTTTAGGAGCAACGCCTTTCAATACCCCTTCCGTTTACAACCTCCTGAACTACACCGAGCTGGAACACGATGGCTACTGGAACGTAAAAGGCGGTATGTACAAAATTGTAGAAGGCATTTTGCCCCTTTTGGAGAAAAAAGGCGTAAAAATCACCTACAATACCGAAATTGTTTCGGCACAGTACAACAAAGAAAAATTGGTTTCTCTAACCGACGATAAAGGACAAACCTACACCTCAGATGTGTTTGTGGTGAATGCCGATGCGGCTTGGTTTCGGGGGAAATTCCTCAACCGACCCAAATTTACCGAAGAGAAACTCGATAAACTCGAATGGACATTGGCGCCCTTTACCATCTATTTAGGAATTAAAGGTAAAATTGACGGCATCCACCACCATAACTACTTCCTAGGCGATAATTTTAGAGATTATGCCGATACCATTTTCAGAAGTACCGTTACGCCAAAGAAACCCTATTATTATGTAAACGTGGCGAGCAAAAGCAACGACAATTGTGCGCCCGAAGGTTGCGAAAACCTCTTCATATTATGTCCGGTTCCCGATCGCCGCGTAAAGCCCGATTGGTCCGACGCAGAAACCCTAGCAAACGAAATAATTGAGGATCTAGGAGAACGCGTAGGCTTCGATATTAAAAATAATATCCTTACCAAAGTGATATATACGCCTGAAGATTGGCAAAAAATGTTTAACTTGTACAAAGGTAGCGGTTTGGGATTGGCTCACGGACTCAATCAAATTGGTGCTTTTAGACCGTCAAACAAAGATGAGAAATTAAATAACCTCTATTACGTAGGGGCAAGTACGGTTCCTGGAACCGGACTTCCGATCGTCGTAATTGGTTCCAAGTTGGTTTTAGAACGTATAGAAGATGAGTATCCCCTTGTATAATGCTACGAGCAAAGAATTGAGCAGGAAAGTATCCTTGAATTATTCAACGAGCTTTTCCCTAGGAATTCAACTATTGGCCAAAGAATACCGCTGGGCGGTATTCGCCACCTATGGTTTTGTGCGCTTTGCCGATGAAATTGTAGATACTTTTCACGGATACGACAAAGAGCGGTTGTTGCGCGAATTCAAGCAACAAACCTACCAAGCCATCGAGATGGGCATCAGTACCAACCCGATTTTGCATTCCTTTCAGTTGGCCGCCAACCAGTTTGGCATCACCAACGATTTGATTGAGCCCTTTTTCCAATCCATGGAAGAAGATCTAGATACAAATACCCACGATCAGAAATCCTACAGCGAATATATCTACGGCAGCGCCGAAGTAGTAGGTTTGATGTGCTTGAAGATATTTTGTAAAGGAAATCAAAGTCAGTACAACGATTTATTGCCCTATGCGCGCAGCTTAGGCGCCGCATTCCAAAAGGTAAATTTCTTGAGGGATATAAAAAGCGACGTAGAAGAGCGGGGGAGGGTGTATTTTCCCGGGGTTGACTTCCGTCAGTTCACCGACGAAGATAAAATGGGCATCATCGCAGACGTGAAAAAAGATTTTGAACACGCCTATATCGGAATCCTAAAATTACCGATTGGCGCCCGTTTGGGAGTGTATACCGCCTACATCTATTACCTGAAACTGCTGCAGAAAATCGAACGCACCACCGCCACCGAAATCCTCAACAGCCGTATCCGAATTCCCAATAGTCAGAAAATCGTTTTGCTCGCCCAAAGTTTCGTGCGCGAAAAAATGATGTCTGCCTAAATTGCGCCTAAATTTGGGCGCCTTCAGATCCTTTCTAATTTGATTTTAACCGTCCTTTTCTCGGGGGAAGCTTTTTCTGCATCTAGAACTAGGATTCTTAATTTTGCTGTTTTGAACGCCTGATTCCGTATGGAATGCAATCTAAATCGACAGTAATTAGATTCTTAAATTTGTTCATTTACCCCTATGGAAGTGGTTGTCAGATTATCCGAAAAGCCACGAGAATACCTCATCCACTTTGCCGAAACTGTGAATTTTTATCTTTCGGGATGTGGATTCGGGTATTTTATTGTACTTGGAAACGATCATGTCCGTGAAGCCTAATTTTTCGGCCTCTGAAATGCGTTGGTCGATGCGCTGTATGGCGCGAACCTCGCCGGAGAGTCCCACTTCCCCAGAAAAAACATAGCCCTGCGGCAACGACAATCCTTGGTAACTGCTCATAATGGCCGACATTAGAGGTAGGTCTAGCGCAGGATCTTCGAGGCGCAAACCGCCTGCTAAATTTACGAAAACATCCGATTGACCGAGGCGGAAGCCGCAGCGCTTTTCGAGTACGGCCAATAACATATTCAAACGGCGGATGTCGAAACCGGTAGCCGAACGCTGTGGGGTGCCGTAAACCGCTGTGCTTACAAGGGCTTGCACTTCTAATAATAGCGGACGTACGCCTTCTAATACTCCGGCGATGGCCACGCCGCTGAGGGCTTCATCGCGTTGCGAAAGCCATATTTCAGAAGGATTTTTCACCGGCTTGAGTCCGCTGCCTTGCATTTCATAAATGCCCATTTCCTGGGTGCTTCCAAAGCGATTTTTAAGAGTGCGTAAAATGCGGTACACGTGATGGCGGTCGCCCTCGAATTGCAAAACGGTATCGACCATATGTTCCAAAATTTTAGGTCCGGCAATGGCCCCGTCTTTGGTAATATGTCCGATCAGCATCACGGGGGTATCGGTTTCTTTGGCAAATTGAAGCAGCTTACCGGTACATTCTCTAATTTGAGAAATGCTGCCGGGCGTGGATTCGATGGTATCGGAGTATAGGGTTTGTATGGAGTCTACTATTAATACATCGGGGCGTTCGCGTTGCACATGATCGAGGATGTTTTCGAGCATGGTTTCGGTGAGCACTTGGCAATGTTCGTTTTGAATGCCGATGCGTTCGGCGCGCAATTTTATTTGGGATTCGCTTTCTTCACCGCTCACATAAAGTACGTTCAAATGCGATTCTAAGGCCATTTGAAGAAGTAAGGTGCTTTTACCGATTCCAGGTTCGCCGCCGAGCAATATAACCGCTCCGGGGACCAAGCCGCCGCCTAGAACCAAATTGAGTTCTGAATCGGGAAGAACCGCTTTTTGGGTCGTAGAGGCCTCAATTTGCAGAATATTAACGGGAGAAACCGTTTTTCGGGTAGATTTTGTCCATGTATTCACCGATTTTGTCGGTTTTGACTCTTCCGCGAATGTATTCCATTGGTCGCAACCGGGGCATTTGCCAATCCATTTGGGGGATTCGTAACCGCAAGAACGGCAGAAAAACGTGGTTTTAAGCTTGGCCATGCTTCAAAGGTACTACCGAATATTGATTTGATTTTTGCGAAAAACGCCAAAATGCGTTGTGGAAGGCCTCGATTTTAATTCGTATTTTTGCACTTCCAAAACCCACACGTTATGACAAAAGAAATGATCACCATATACGCAGAAGCGACACCGAATCCTGGAAGTATGAAATTTGTTGCCAGCAAGATGTTTTTGCCCAATGATTCTGCCGATTTCCGCACGAAAGAAAAAGCTGAGAATTCTCCTTTGGCAAAGGCCCTTTTTGAAATGGGATTCGTAGAAGGCGTGTTTATTATGAATAATTTTGTGAGCGTTACCAAGAATAGCGAGTACGAGTGGTTCGATTTGATTCCAGATTTGCGTAATTTCTTTCAAGAATGGTTAGAAGATGGCAAAGAAATCATCAACAAAGCCAAAGAATTATCGCCCGAGCAAGAAACTGAAATTGAGCGTAAAATAAAGCAGTTGTTGGAAGACCACGTGAAGCCCGCAGTAGAAATGGACGGTGGGGCTATCGATTTCAAGAGTTTCAAAGATGGAGTGGTAACCGTTGAACTTAAAGGAAGTTGCAGTGGTTGTCCTTCCTCTACCATGACGTTGAAATCGGGTATCGAAAACCTTTTGAAGCGCATGGTTCCTGAAGTGGAAACCGTTGAAGCTTACGGAGTCTAGGTGCAGGTGATTTAACTTGCTCTTTAACCAACTTTTTTTGGTTAAAATTTCCGCTTTATAAAGAAATGATACATATTTGTCGGATATATCAATTCGACCTATATGGAATCATTAGCAGAAAAGAGAATGCAGAACGACCCAAAGTTCACGTCTCTTCATCATTTCTTTCTTAATTCAGCCCATAACATTCACAATCCACAACGCCCTTATTTATTCCAAAAAGAGAAGGGCGAGTGGAAAGAATATACCTACCAATTTTTATTAGAAGAGATTGGCAAAATGGCCGCCTTTTTTATCGAACACGGTTTGGTAAAAGGCGATCGCGTGGCCATCATGCTGGAGAATTGTCCGGAATACTACGTTATTGACCAGGCTTTGCAGAAGTTGGGTTTGGTGAATGTGTCTATCTACCCAACCTTAACACCCGATGAAACCAAGTTCATTATCAACGATTCGGGCTCTCGTTTGGTTTTCGTGGGAAATCCATTCCTTCTGAAGAAAGTCCAAAAGGTAGAAGACCAATGTACGAGCATCGAAAAAATTATTTTTGTACCTTCCGATAAAGAAGAAACAGGCAATTTGCTGAACTTGACCACGGTGATGGCTCAAGGAACGGAATTACACGCCAAGCATGCGCAAGAAATTGAAGATCGTTTCGCTCAGGTGGGCAAGGAAGACTTAGCTACTTTGATTTACACCAGTGGAACCACGGGAGTACCCAAAGGTGCCATGCTCGCGCATTACAATTTCATGAGCAATTGTTACGACGCCATTGATTTATGTCCTGCTATTTTGTCGACTGATTTATACTTATCGTTTTTGCCTTTAAGCCACGTTTTCGAGCGTATGGTAACGATGTATTTAAGTACGTATGTGGGCGCGCAAGTAGCGTTTGCAGAGGGTATAGAAAAAGTGGCGAGCAATATTAATGAAATGCGTCCGACCATTATGGCAACCGTGCCTCGATTGTTGGAGCGTATTCACGATAAGGTTATTAAAAATGCTACCGAAGGCGGCGGCATTAAGGCAAAAATATTTGTTTGGGCGGTTTCGGTTGGAGAAAAGGTGCGTGTAGCAAAAGACGAAGGCCGTTCGGTTGGATTCATCTTAGAATTGCAGAGAGGCATTGCCGAGAAGTTGGTGTTTTCTAAGGTAAAGGCCAAAATGGGAGGTCGCATGAAGATGTTTGCCTCTGGTGGTGGAGCCTTACCTAAGCACGTGGGTGAGTTTTTTGCCAACTTGGGCTTGAAGATTCAAGAGGGTTTTGGCTTAACAGAAACGTCGCCCTTTGTAACGGTAAATGAGTTTGAGCGCCAAGTTTATGGAACCGTTGGTCGTGTGGCTCCACGTCAGTTTGTAGCTATACAAAATATTGAAACCAAAGAAATTATTACAATTCAACATTACGATAGTTTTGATCCCAACTTTGTTTCGGAAGAGGGTGAGATTTTGACAAAAGGTCCGAACGTGATGAAAGGATATTTCCAAAATAAAGAAGAAACCGATAAAGTTTTTGATGAAGAAGGGTGGTTTCACACCGGAGATATCGGTCGCTTTGAAAAAGGCTATTTGAAAATCACCGATCGTTTGAAAAACATGTTAAAAACCTCTTTAGGGAAGAATATTTATCCTACCCAAATTGAGAACGTGTACTTGAAGAGCGAGCGCATCGATCAGATCTTTATCATTGGAGATAAGCGCGAATATTTAACGGCGATTATTGTTCCCAGTAGAGAAACGATGGAAGTGAAATTAGCGCATAAGCTTCCGGTTATGGACGATGCCGGTACGGTATTCATTAACGATGCCGAGCTGGAGCAGTGGATCGCCGAAGATGCGAAGAAATTGGGCATGGGATTGGCTAAGTTTGAGCGTATCCGTAATTTCATGTTAAAGCGCGAGCCTTTCAGTATTGAAAGCGGTGAAATGACAATTACCTTAAAGGTGAAACGCAAAGTGGTAATGGAGCGTTACGGCGACGAAATCGACATCATGTATGCCGAAAAAGAATGTCCGCTTTAAAGCGAGTCTTGTATACAACAAGTGGCTACGGCACTAACATATATATGATTATAACGAGTAGCTAAGGCTTGAAAAACTTCCCCCAAAAAGGGAAGTTTTTTTTGCACTTTACAAAACTCAATTGTGAGAGTATTGTCATCTGTGAATTGAAACTTTAAGTGCCCGACCATGTGAATTTTGAAGTTCAGCTAGGATGTGTTTTGAGGGGTGAAATCCCAAAATGCGACTCTAAAGGAAGCGCGCGTGGGTTGTTCTAGAACAGACGAACAAATACGTATAGTATGATAAAAAATCCGCCTTGGATGAAGAAGAGGGTAGAGGCCATGCGGTTTTTTATGGGTTTGCTGGTGCTGTTGAGCAGTAGGTGAAAGAGGGTGGCGAATACGAACCAAGCGGCGTAATTTTGGAGTGGAATGATGCCGTTTTTCCAGTCCCAAAAGTCGAAACGCATGGCAACGGGTTCTAGGAAGAAATCGTAAACGGTCATAAGAGCCCCCCCGGCGAAAGCCCGAACCACGGTGTTTTTGATGCGTGGGGCGAGGAAGCTTGAGGTGTAAAACACCATGGCGGCCCAATTGAGTCCGATCAAATAGGGAACGTCTTGCCATTTGGCACCGAAGGTGGCCCCGTAGTGGTAATTTCCGAATATAAGTCCGGTTTTTACGCCTAAAAGTTCCACGAAGAATCCCATAACACCAATAAGTAAGAGTGTGGTGACATGGGCGATTTCCCATTTTTTATGAAAAATCCAGGCTACAATGAACGAGCCTATGAGATTATAGGGGGTTAGGGCGATGAAAATCGGATTCAGGCTTGGGATGATAAAGCCAAGAATTCCAACCAAATAAATAATGGCAATTACGACTATGAATCTGTTTTCAACGGTTTGCATTTCAAAAATTATTATTGGGCAAGATGCGGGTTATGTAAATGATAGGCGTAACGATAGTAACTCTATTTTTAATGATTTGCATCGGGGATTATCTTATTTAGGATGCCAGCGCCAAGGAGGCAAAGGGGGATACCGCCTCCGGGGTGCACGCTTCCACCGCAAAAATAGAGGTTTTTATGTTGGGATGAAAAGTTGGCTTGTCGGAAGAATGCCGACATCCGGTCGTTGCTGCTGCTGCCGTATAAGCTGCCTTTGTCGCTTCCGGTGCGCGAGGCGATAGTAACGGGATATAAAATGTCTTCTACTTCAATGAGGGATTCGATATCGACGTTTAGGGCGCGGTTGATTTTTTCGATGATGCGTTGGCGCACGTTTTGCAGATACTCTGGTGTGTATTGTCCGGTATCGTGGGCGGCATTGATCATTACAAACCAATTTTCGCCGTAATCAGGAGCGTCGGTGGGGATCTCTTTAGAAGTGATATTGATATAAACAGTTGGATCTTTTTGAAGGGTTTTTCGGGTGAATATGGCATCGAACTCTTCGGGATAGTCGTTAGAGAAGAGAATATTGTGCACGTCGAGCTGAGGGAATTTCTGTTTGATTCCCCAGTAAAGGATTAAGGCTGAACTTGAGTTTTCTGCTTTTTCGATGCGTTGGGGAACGGGCTTTTTTAGTATGTTTTTATATAGTAGTTTAACATCGATATTGGCAATGCAGGCGTTTACAGGGTGTTCCTGTCCGTCTGTTGTGCATAAAGCGGAGATGTTGTTTTTTGTATCAAGTACGGCTCCGTTTACGCCCTTATTGAAATGAAAGGTAACGCCGAGTTTGAGCGCTTGTTGGTAAATAACATCGGCAATATGTCGCATGCCTTTTTTAGGAAGATAGGCGCCGTAGAAAAATTCCAAATGAGGAATTACGTTCAGGGTAGCGGGTGCTTGGTAGGGATTTGAGCCGTTGTAGGTGGCGTATCGATTAAATAATTGTATTAAGTCTGCATTATCAAATTGTTTTTCTAAGGCACCATTCATGGTATTGAACATGTTGATGCGCCACAAATTGGCAATGCCGGTACGTCCAGTTTTGGATGTATAGGTGGAAATTTTGTGCAGGCTATTTTCAAGAAATACGGGAGCGGTTATGTCGTATACTTTTTTAGCATGGTCCAAGAACTGTCGAATTTTTTTTGGATTTTCATTGAAATAGTGAGCGGCATCGGAAATGAAATTATCGATTTGTGCTTTTGCAATAAAAGGGTTTTCGCGGTGGTCGAAGAAATAGTGACACAAGGTGTCTAAACGATTTACTTCAAATGTTTTGAGCAGTTCATCGTCGAGTAAATCATACACAAAATGGGGCATGGTAAAGAGGCTAGGACCTAAGTCGAAACGGTATTTTTCGATTTGCGATACGCCTAATTTGCCTCCATAGGTAGGGGCTTGTTCGAATACGTGCACTTGGTACCCTTTACGGGCTAAATGTATGGCTGATGCCATTCCGGCAATTCCGGCGCCGATAACTCCCGCTTTTTTCATGAATTTATAAGACAAAATTGCGCTTTTTTTTGGTCAATGTTATGGCTTTCGGATGGGTAAATGGCTTTTTTCGAAGAAAAGCAGATTGAAGTTCGTTTATAATCAAATCGTTAACTTTTTTCAAAAAAAAACAAGTAATGTTTTGCAGTGTATGTTTTTCCATTTATTTTTGCGGCACACTCAATCAAAATTAACCAATAGAAAAATGAAAAAAATCACTTTCGCTTTAGCAGCTTGCGCAGCTTTGACGTTCGCTGCTTGTGGTAACAACGCAACTGAAACCACTACTACTGACTCTACAGCAACTGAAACTACAACTGAAGAAACTTCAACTGAAGCTGATTCAACTGCTACTGAGGCTGACTCAACTGCAACTACTACTGAAGAAGCTCCTGCTACTGACGAAGCTCCTGCAACTGCTGAGTAATCCAAAACTGAAAAAACTAAAAAAGGCACTTGTAAAAGTGCCTTTTTTTTTGTTCCTTTGTAACCATGAAGCGATTTGCACTCATACTATTACTCATAATGGGTCTAAGTTTACAGAACGTAAACGCAGCCCAGCCTCCTGTTTCAGGAGATGAGTTATTAGGCGGCGGTCCTTCATTTACGCTTACTCCTAACCCTGTTTCAGGTTCTTATTTTAGTGTGAATTTAGACTTTGCTTATTCCGAATATCCCGATGCGGCAATTATCATTTCTGACGTATTGGGTAAAACAGTTTATTTCCAAGGCTTAAAGCAATCTGATTTTATGGAAGGCCGCGTGCGCATTTCTGTTATGGATGCAAATTTAGATAAAGGGGTTTATTTCCTTCAAATCAAAAGTGGCGATGCCACCAAAACTCAGAAATTAGCGATTCGCTAATTCAATTTAATGTCTCTTTTTATTAATTTAGATCTCTCATGAAATGGGATTTTCGATTGTGGTTACGGCAGCTTATTCCAACTGTTTTAGTATCGCTGCTTTTGGTCCTGATATTTCAAAAACAAACAGACGTAATGGTGGACTTTTGGGGCTGTCATACACGAAATATTGAAAAGTTTTATACTGCTTTTACCGGACCCCTATTTCATGGCGATAGCAAGCATTTAATCGGAAATATTTTCTCCTTTGTCGGATTGTCGGGCTTGTTCGTTTTGGTTTTTCCTCGCGATTGGTGGCGCTTCTTTCTCGTACAATGGGGATTATCGTCTGTATTGTTGTTTGGATTGGGAGATTTTGGAGAAGTTCATATAGGGGTGAGCACGTGGCTGTACGCGTATGCGGCATTTTTATCGATTCATGTATTACGATCGAAAGAAAAACGCATGCGGGCTTTATTCATGGTGTTGGTATTGTGGTATGGAGGTATGTGGTGGGGCCTGTTGCCGATTTTGCCGGGAGTGTCGCACGAAGGACATTTGGCGGGCTTGTTAACCGGAATTATAATAGCGTTTGGGGCTTTGCCTTATTGGGACAAGAGGGTGTTGCCGGAATGGCATTATACGCCTAAAGATTGGGAAGGCGAGGAAGAGCCGTTGAATCCTTATGACTGAAGGGATACTCGGCTGGCGCCTCGCAGGGGACTCGGCTGACGCCTCGCGGGATACTCGGCTAGCGCCTCGCGGGATACTCGGCTAGCGCCTCGCGGGATACTCGCTTCGCTCGTTGTTGTTCTTTTTACTCGTTAGGGCTCACTTCGTTCGCTGTGATCTTTAGGCTCACTTTGTTCGTTAGGGCTCACTTCGTTCGCTTCGCTTGTTAAGGCTCACTTTGTTCACTGTGATCGTTTGGCTCACTTTGTTCGCTTCGCTTGTTAAGGCTCGCTTTGTTCGCCCAAATGTGTCTCCAGTGTTTTTATGATTGGGGTTGGGATTTGGGGGAGCGGAAGAAGAGGGCGAAGAGTATCGTTACGATGAGGGCGTAAACGGTGAAGGCGGTCCAAATTTCGGGCCAAAGTCGGTATTCGCTGCCGTCGGGATTGATGCGGGTGTAGAAATGCTGGATTAAATAACCGCTGCCTAAACTGCCCAGTATGGCACCAACGCCATTTACCATCATAGTGAACATCCCCTGCGCCCGAGAACGGGCCTTGGCATCAATATTCTGTTCTATAAATAAAGATCCAGAAACATTGAAGAAATCAAATGCCATTCCGTAAACAATACACGATAATATAATCATCCATAAGCCATCACCTGGATCGCCTATACTGAATAATCC
Source organism: Bacteroidia bacterium (assembly GCA_965659745.1). GTDB lineage: Bacteria > Bacteroidota > Bacteroidia > NS11-12g > UBA955 > VMCP01. The sequence goes on along the minus strand of CBFHXF010000010.1, from coordinate 32,019 downwards.
AAAGCGCAGTACCCAGGCCACCATACTAATCAGCATTACCTGTTTAATGGTAAATCGCTTCATGAAATAAGGTATTGCCAATATGAACAAAGTTTCACTAATTTGGGAAATACTCATAATCATAGCAGGATATTTTACCGCTAAAGAATTACTGAATTCAGGAATTTTGGCAAAACTGCTAATAAAAGGATCTCCATAAGCATTGGTGAGCTGTAAAGCAGCCCCTAATAACATAGAGAATACGAAAAATAGACTGAATTGGGGATTCTTCCAAAATTCACTAAAGGCAGATATGTCACTGGGTGCGTCTTTTTCCTTTTTACCCAATGGCGGACAATTAGGAAGACTGAAAGAGATAATACCTAATAATATGGCAACGCTTCCACCGAGATAAAATTGCAAATGGCTTTGTTCTATATGGTTCAAGCTCACCGTCCAAAGGGCCACAATAAATCCAATAGTACCCCAAACCCGAATGGAGGGATAGGTTTTAACCACATCGAAATTATTGGTTTTTAAAATATGATATCCTACCGTATTGGAAAGGGGAATGGTGGGCATATAGCAAAACATGGTTGCCAATATGATCCAAAATAACTGCATCGGTTCCTGCGCTTGAGGCACAAACAACAGGCCAATACCTCCTAAAATATGCAGGCTTCCGTATAGTTTTTGTGCAGAAACAAAGCGATCTGCTAAATAACCGGTAAACGTGGGCATGATCAGTGCGGCTATGCCCATGGTAGAAAAAATCTGACCAAAATCGGCCGCAGGCCACTGTTTATTCTCAAACCAATACGCACCTATTGTGAGAAGCCAACTTCCCCATATGAAAAACTGCAGGAAATTAACTATGATTAATCGGAGTTTTACGCCCATATTTTAAGGCCTCAAATATAAGCGCATTAAGCCAAATCTTAATAATTAATTAATGAGAAAATCCCATTTGATTTTCGATTCCATCAATTAAAGAATGGATCACTTTTATGTGAATTTCTTGTGCCCGATCGGCGTAATCGCTTTTGGGAGCTCGGATTTCTAAATCACACAAATCTTTGATCTTTCCGCCGTCTTTTCCCGTTAACGCAATCGTAAACATGCCTAATTCACGGGCTTTTTCAAGGGCATTGATGATATTCGGACTGTTCCCACTGGTGGAAATTCCTAAAAGTACATCACCGGCTTTACCATGGGCTTCCACAAAGCGAGAAAAAATAAAATCGTATCCGTAATCGTTGCCCACACAGGTAATATGGCTGCTATCGCTGATGGCAAGTGCGGGTAGCGCTTTGCGGTCGT
>CBFHXF010000010.1:0-30621 GCA_965659745.1 Bacteroidia bacterium | reverse complement strand
CGCGGTACCTGCCGGTCAATTCTTCGGCAAAGTGCATGGCGTCACAATGGCTTCCCCCATTACCACAGGCAATGATTTTACCGCCTTGTTGAAAGGATGCCACAATTTTTTGAACGGCCGTTTCGATCCGTTCAAAGTTGCCTTCGTCAGCCAAAAAAGCCGTTAAGATTTGCTGAGCCTCTAAGAAATGTGCTTTCGATTTCATGTTATGGATTTTTGGCATATTCTTTCAAACCTTCCTGGAGGAAATCCACGAACGGCTCTACTTTGAATTGGAAATAATCGGCACCGTATGCAGGCTGCAATAATTCTTCGTCGGAATTGAGCAAGCAATACAAGGGCTGAGTAGATTTTCCGAAGTAATACTCTTGAAGTTCCGCATTTTTATCGCCCAAGGTTTTGATTGTTTTACCCGAGCTGCGGCTCTGGAAATATTCAGAGGGTGATAATTGTATTTTCTTGTCGTCTACGTACAATGAAACCACGATGTACTTTTCTTTAAGCAGGGCCAATACTTTGGGGTCGGACCATACTTTTTCTTCCATTTTACGGCAGTTTACACAACCGTGTCCGGTAAAGTCGATAAACAAAGGCTTTTTCTGTTCGCGTGCACATGCAACGGCTTCATCGTAATCGAAATAACTGTGAATACCATGGGGACTGTGCAGGTATTCGCTGTATTTCGGGGTTTTGCAAATGCCGGCTTCCGATTCTGCAGCGCGGTCTAAGCGGAAGTCTTGGGTGCTCATAGGAGGTAAATATCCAGCGAGGGCTTTGAGCGGTGCGCCGAACATTCCAGGAATCATATAGGCAACAAAGGAGAATACCGCAATGACCATTCCCAAACGGAAAACGCTGAGATTGGGGTTGGGGGTGTCGTGGTCGAATTGAATTTTGCCCATGAGATATAAACCCAACAGCGTAAAGATCACAATCCATATGGCTAAGTAAATCTCACGGTCTAATATACCCCAATGGTAGGTTTGATCGGGGATACTTAAGAATTTCAAGGCAAAGGCCAATTCTACAAATCCAAGTACCACTTTAACGCCGTTGAGCCAACCTCCGCTTTTGGGAAGGTTGTTTAACCATGATGGGAATAAAGCCAATAATCCGAAGGGAATGGCAAAAGCCAATGAGAATCCGAACATGGCAATAGCCGGACGCATGGCACCGCCGTGAACGGCTTCCACCAAAACCGTACCTACGATAGGCCCGGTGCATGAGAAGGAAACCAGGGCAATGGTAATGGCCATGAAAATAGAACCGGTAATACCGCCTTTGTCGGCTTGCTTATCCACTTTATTTACGATCCAAGAGGGTAGGGTAATTTCGAAAGCACCGAAAAAGCTTGCGGCGAAAACCACAAATATCACGGTAAAGAAAATATTGGGGGCCCAGTGGGTGCTCAGCCAGTTGGCGGCATTGGCGCCGAAGGCGAACGCCACAATGGTACCTACGATGGTGTAAAGGGCAATGATAGAAAAGGCAAACACGAAAGTATCGCGCAAGGCAATGGCGCGGTTTTTATTTCGGATGAAAAACGAAACCGTCATGGGTATCATGGGGAATACACAAGGCGTTAACAATGCGGTAAGTCCACTTAGAAAGGCTAAAATGAACAAGCCCATCATGCCTTCGCCTTTTTCTTCAGAGGCTTTACCGTTGAAGGTTTTAATTTCTTTTATGCCTTCTTTCTTTTGGTAGTCGAGGGTGCCAGAAGTAATGGTTTTGTTGGTTGAGGCCGCCACAACGGTATCGCCTGGGGTATCGTTTCCGATATTTCCAGCGGGACTTACGGCTTCAACTTCGATAGGTTTGGGTTCTTGCGCGGCGGCAATTCCTTGTACCTTAACGGGACCTGCTTGGATGCTAATATCGCGGAGATTTTCACATCCCGATTCGTTACATATTTGTCCGTTAAATAGAATCGATATCCCGGTAATGCCTTTTAAGACTCTGATTTTTTGGCGGAATTCTCCTTTTCCGGTAAATTCTCCGGTGGAACAATTCCAAATTTCTTCTTCTTTGACCATATGGTCGCCGATTCCTTTGAATGTGCCCACGAGCTCATAGGAGGGGCTAGGGGTGAATTCCAATTGTGCACGAATGGGACCGTCATATTCTGGACAGTCGCTTTTTTCGCTGTATACATGAAAATCTTTGGCAATATCAAAGCGTATGATCAACTCAATTATATCACCGGCTTTGGCTTCTGTTTTGCTGTAAGAAGCGGTAAATTTCGGTTTGGGAAAGCCCGCGGCGGTTAGTTGTAAAATGCCCGTGAAAAGAATCAAGAGGGCAAAAACGCGTTTTTGGAAACTCATTCCTACAAATTTAGGTTATTTTCAGTTTTTCTTGGGCGACATTCGTCACATTTTTGCGAACTGTGAAAAACAAAATTCGGGCATTCGACAAAATCGCATTAGGTTTGGACAGACATCTAAACATGCCGCGTTATATAATAGTTTGTTTTTGGTTTGCAGGGTTTTTCTTTTCTAGTGCCTTGCACGCGCAAAATAGCCGTTCCCTAAGCACAAAGGCTTATATCGATTCGTTTAAGGACATTGCCATGCAGGAAATGAGAACCAATGGCGTTCCGGCGAGTATTACCTTAGGACAAGGAATTTTGGAGAGTGCTTCGGGTAATTCTCGACTTTCAAAAGAGTGTAACAACCACTTTGGGATAAAGTGTCGTAAGAATTGGACGGGTAAGTACTGTTTGGCCGATGACGATGCCAAAGATGAATGTTTCAGAGGGTATGAAAATCCTTATGAATCCTATCGCGATCATTCCTTATTTTTGAAAAACAGCCGCCGCTATGATTTTTTATTTGAACTCAATCCGTTGGATTACGAATCATGGTCTCACGGACTTCGAAAAGCCGGATATGCCACCAATCCGGCCTATGGTAATATCCTAACTCGTATTATTGAAAAATACCAATTGTCGCATTACGATTCTCTCGTGGTTATTGGGGAAGATTATTTTAACGGCAGTCCTGGGACTCGCATTTCTGTAAATGGGATACCTGCAATTGCGGCCAAATCAGGGGATACCCCTGAGAGCATTGCAAAAGAGCAGAAGTTAGCGGAATGGAAGATTTATAAGTATAATGATTTGCAGCGCGATGATTTCATCAATCCTGGCGAAATTTTATACTTGAAGCCCAAACGGAAAACAGCGGTTGAGAATACGCATATCATCAAAAGGGGTGAATCGATGCACGATGTGTCACAGATGTATGCCATCAAATTAAATTCCCTAAGAAAATTAAATAAATTGGAGCCAGGACAAGAACCTCAAATAGGGGAGGAATTGCATTTGAGTGATAAAAGGAAATCGCCCCCGAAGGTGGTAGAGGGTCCCGTACCTATGTCTACCGCCGTGAAAGTTTTGCAAGCTAAAGGGCCCACCAATGAACAGACCCACGAAGTTCAAAATGGCGAAACCATTGAAATGATTGCCGATAAGTACCATACTTCGGTATTGAATTTGGTTCGATGGAATGATTTGGAGTATGCGGAGGTGAGCACCGGTCAGATATTGGTGTTGGCGCCGGGTATTAAATCGAGTGCTGAGGTTCGCTCGGTATCGGAAGAGGAGGTGAGCTTAAAATCAGAAACGCATACGGTGATGCGCGGAGAAACCGTTTATTCGATAGCGCGCATGTATAAAATTGAGCCACAGCAAATCATTCAAGCGAACGCGCGTTTACGCAATGGAGGTTCTTTGCTGGCGGATGAGGTAATTCGTTTGATTCCGGCAGAAAAAACTTCCCCCGAAAAAGAAAATATCCGCGCCCATGCAAGCATTCACTATGTGAAGCCTGGTGAAACTCTTTATGGCATTTCGCAGAAGTACGGGGTGAGCGTTGAGGCGATTAAATCGGCGAATCGCTTAAGCTCCAATGCGATTTGGGTGGGACAAAAGCTGAAGCTACCTTAGTCAATTAGGAAGTGTGCGGCGGTTTCAACCTGTTGCTCTAATACGATTTTTCCCATGTCGAGGGCGCGTTTGCGGGCATCGGGCATATTGGGTTGGTACACACTTAATAACTTGAGATTGCTTTTTGCGTTAACTGCAAAACCGGCGTTTTTCAAATCGGAGATTAAGGGCTCGTGTTGGTGTTCTTTATGATCAAATGCACAACGGAATCGAATGGCCGAATTTTGCATGATGTTCACGCGCACTTTGTGTTTGGTAAAGAGTTCGAATAAATCGCGCAAGTGGTCTTCGGCAATAAAAGTAAAATCGGAGCTGCTGATTTCCAGAAGCCATTGATTTTCTTTTAGGATATAGCACGACGTTTGTATGCCGTGTTGGCCTTCAAAAACGCGGGTACCGGTTTTCTCGGTATCGATAAAGGAACGCACATATAAAGGTATTTTGGCGGCTTTTAGGGGCTGAATGGTTTTGGGGTGGATAACGGAAGCGCCGTAGTAGGCCAATTCAATGGCGTCGTTATAAGTAAGTTCGGGGAGTAATTCGGTATTTTCGAATCGTTTAGGATCGGCATTGAGTACGCCAGGTACATCCTTCCAAATGGTAACGCTTTCTGCGTTTAAGCCTTTTCCGAATATAGCGGCTGAATAGTCGCTTCCTTCTCGCCCTAGCGTGGTTGTTTCTCCTTTTTCGCCGCGCCCCATGAAGCCTTGAGTTATTATGAGGTTTTTCTTGGAGAGGGGCAATAAACGATTGTGGATGATGCGTTCGGTTTCTTCCCATTGCACGCGGGCATCGCGGTAGCGGCTGTCGGTGATTATGAAGTTACGGGCGTCGATCCATTGGGTTCGAATGCCTGTTTTGAGCAAATAACTGCTCAGAATGCGACTCGATATTAACTCTCCGTAGGTTACGATTTGGTCGTATAGAAAATCGTAATCTTCATGCAATTGGTCGTTTTCTACGATACATTCGAGTTCCAGAAATAGGTTTTCTACTTCATTAATAAACATCACATCGGTATCATCAAATAATTCTTTTATGATATCTAAATGTGTCGTTTTAACACTAAGTAATAGGTCGTTTAATTCGGGCTTATTGTAAAAACATGCATCTACCACCATCTCTAGTGCATTGGTTGTTTTACCTATAGCCGACACCACTACGAGTATCGAGGCTTCTTGTTCGCTAGAAATAATGCGGGCTACATTTTTAATTCCTTCTGCATTTTTTACAGAGGCGCCACCGAATTTATAAATTTTCATCACTTTTTTTTCTAAATATTAAGGTAAATCAACAGTTTTTACCTTGTTTTGCAAAATAAACGCTTTCAATACACATTCCCTATGCCCCAAACGGAAATAACCACATTAGAGCAATTTATTGTTGACCAACAAGCCTTACATGTTAATGCAGATGGGTCTTTAAGCCGAATTTTCAGAGCCATAGAATTGGCTGCAAAGATAGTAAATAGAGATGTGCGTAAAGCAGGATTGATCGATATTTTAGGCGAAGACGGTTCTATAAATCCTCATGGGGAAGACCAGCAGAAGTTAGATGTTATAGCCAATAACGTATTCATTTCGGCATTGTCGCGTACCAAAGAAGTATCGATGATTATTTCGGAAGAAAATGAAGGTATTATCTATGTTGAGGGTTGTGAGCATGAAAAATATATAGTGGCCATCGATCCCTTAGACGGTAGCAGCAACATTGATGTGAACGTAAGTATCGGTTCCATTTTTTCTATTTACCGCCGTTCCAATCCCGAGAATAAGCCGGGAATAGAAGACTGTTTACAAACGGGTAACAGTCAAGTTGCCGCAGGATATGTATTTTATGGAAGTTCTACCATGTTGGTGTATACCACAGGGCAAGGCGTAAACGGCTTCACTTTAGACGACGCACTCCAAGAATTTTGTTTGTCGCATCCGCAAATCAAAACACCTGCCGACGGGAGCATTTTTTCGGTTAACGAGGGAAATTACCAAGACTTTCCAACCGGTATACAAGCCTATATCGATTACTGCAAGGATTCTGAGCCGGGCACCAAACGTCCCTATAAAGCAAGGTATATCGGCAGTATGATTGCCGATTTCCACCGCAACCTTTTAAAAGGAGGCGTGTTCCTATACCCATCTACGAATCAATCGCCCAATGGGAAATTACGCCTTATGTATGAATGCAATCCGATGGCGTTTATTGCAGAGCAAGCAGGTGGATTAGCCTCAACGGGTTCCGATCGCGTAATGGATTTGATGCCCTCTGAATTGCACCAAAGATGTCCTTTATATATAGGATCTAAAAACATGGTGCAAAAGGCAGTTGATATGTTGCACCAGTACGAATCGGTATTGGTAAATAGATAATTTTGTTTTGGGCTACTGGCTATTGGCTTTTGGCTCAAGGCTCACTGAGGCTGTTGGACAAACTCTCAACTCTCAACTACCCTAGAAGTTCGTCTATAATTCTCAACGAATACACACTTTTTTCAGGAAACGCCTCTATTTGAAGTCGTTCTACCAATCGGTTTAATAGTAGCCTGCGCATGTGTCTGTCTATACCTGGATCTTCTCCTTGCATGATTTGCTTCAATTGTAATTTAACCCCGTCTAGATGGGGAAAATGCACGTCGGCATCGATTTGGTATCCCAATTGAGAACATAATCCTAAAACAAAGCGAATAGGCGCGTATTTATGTTGCGATTTTTGCAAAGAATCGCAGAGCTCTTTTTTGATAAAATCGAATAATTCCAAATCTGTATGGGCATCCTCTAGCGATAGGGAAATCAATTCCGTATAAAAAAAGCACAGCTGTTGGGCAATGATATCTAATAAAATAGGACTATCGGGATGTAAAGTTACTTCCTTTATTCTTCGAAGTCCTACCGATTGCTTATCGTTGTAAACCAGTTCAATGATTTGTCCGCTTTGGTAATAGGCTCCTTTTGATTTGCTTTTTCCCAATCCTTGAACCAAAAAAGGCACCAAGCCGTTGGTTTGCGTAAAGATATGCACCACTGCGGAGTGGTCGGTATAGGGAATTTTCTTAAGGACAATACCTGCGGTTTTGACCAGCATGTGCGCGCATTTATCTATGAAGATGTGAGGGCATTAATCTACCCAATCAGCGATGAACAAATTGGTATCTCGGGTACCTCCGTTATTGCGGTTAGAACTGAAAATTAGTTTTTTCCCATCGGGAGAAAACATAGGGAACGCATTAAAGATACTATTGTGGGTTATGCGCTCCAACCCAGTTCCGTCTGTTTTGATCATAAACAATTGGAAATCGTATCCTCTTTCGCTGTGGTGATTACTAGAGAAAATAATCTTATCGCCCTTCGGATGAAAGAAAGGAGCCCAGTTGGCTTTGCCCAGTTGGGTAATTTGCTTTAAATCGGTACCGTCTACATTAACGGTATAGATTTCCATATTGGTGGGAGCCACTAAATTGCGACTCAGGTAATCTTTGTAGGATTTGATTTCCTCTTCTGTTTTGGGGCGAGAAGAACGGAATACCAATTTTTTACTGTCGGGAGAGAAAAATGCACCTCCGTCGTATCCCAAATCGTGGGTGATTTGACGCACATTTGACCCATCGATATCCATAATGTATAACTCTAAATCGCCTGAACGGGTGCTGGTAAATACAATCGATTTGCCATCGGGTGAAACCGTAGCTTCGGCATCGTAGCCTGGCTGGTTGGTGAGCTGTTTTACGATATTTCCTTTTTTATCGGTAACAAAAATATCAAAGTCTTCATAGATAGGCCACAAATAAACACCTTTGGTTTCGGGCACGGGTGGACATGATTTATTTCCTAAATGCGTACTGGCATATACCATAGTAGAATCGCCAGGCATGAAATACGAACAGGTAGTTCTGCCATCTCCGGTACTCACCATAGGAGGTCGAAAGTCGGCAGCGCCCATTTTATCAAGCGCAGTATAAAAGATTTGATCACAACTCAAGCCCCATGCAGGGTTATTGCTTTGGAATACGATTTGTTTACCATCAAAACTGAAATACGCTTCGGCATTATCGCCCCCGAACGTCAATTGTGTAAGGTTTTGTAAATGCGCTTCGGGTTTGGTTTCGGGTATGCTCGCATGCGGATGGGCGTGATGGTGCCCGGCATGACCTTCTCCATTAGGCGCGCCGCCATTACCATTTTTATTGCCAGTGCCAACATCACCATTTTTATTATGGGACTTTCTGTTGGAAAGTTCAAGCAACGTCGGGTGTAGAGTGTCACTCGTAACTTTTATAGATTTCTCGACTTGAGCCGACAGATTTAACGCACTGAAAAGAAGAGCCGCAGTAATGATTTTTTTCATGGATTTCAAATTTAAGGTTTTAATAATTCCCAAGCCATTTTGGGATATCCTTTTCGGCCTTGATCGTCGTAAAAATCCACAAATCGCATTTTGAAATAATTGCCGTTTGTGGTCTTTAAAACATAAAACCTATTGGGTACAATGGTATAGCGCCCGGCGGTTTGATCGTATTCTTTCCAATCGTAACCGATTTCGTTCCAATTTTTATTAAAAGGGAGCTGGAGCGCATCGATGTATTTGAGCGTATTGAAATCAGCAGTATTGTCGATTTGTACTACTGAAATTTTATTGGGATTGATCAATGCACCGCGAATAACATAATCGTAAATCAATCCATTTTCATCGGGAATACCTTCTTTATATGTGGTAAAAACCACATCCCAATTTCGAGATTGAAATACTTCATTTTGTACTAATTTCCTTTGTGCAAATGAAAAATAGGCATAATTATATTCGGGTTTGGTCTGAATTTTAGTGATGTAATATTGAGAGGAGTCGTAAACATAGCCCCAAAGGAACTGATACATGCCACCGATGGCATTCAGGAATTGTATTTTTACGTATCTGCGATCAAGGGCTGAATCGCCACCGAGATCCATAATGTACACGTCATTAGGAATTCCGTAATATCCATCAGGCGTAGATTCAAATGCCCCGCACATAGCCGTAGAATCTATATTACCGTTTGGATTATCAAATCGCCAATCTAAACTATTCCGATTGATGCTATGGACATCTAAAAATTCCACATTCTGCATTCTAGCTGCTGAAAATTGCACGTTTTTGCCCCCACAAATGATCACATGAGGCGTTCCATTACACGCAACGGCTAAATCCCAAGTTCCAAACGCATTGCTGCCTACCTGTTGCGATTCAAAGTCGAAATAAAGCTGCTGCGAATACGATTCTCCCATTTCAAAAACCTGAGTTTGTAGTCCTTCGGCAACGGTAGGATTTTCATACAAAGGCTCGTCTTTGTGACAGCTTGAAAAAAGCAGGGCAAAGCCAGATAAAACAAATACGGGAATGGATCTTTTCACTGCTACAAATTTACGGTACATTGAACGAAGAAATTCCTTCCCATTGCAATATTTATGCCACCTCCTCCAGATGCATGCACCCCGCCAGAAGGGGCTGTGTTCTGAATTTGGGAAACGTTGAAGATGTTTTTTACCCCTAACTGCATGAGAATGCGATTTTTATAAATCTTTTGGGTCACGTTTATGTCAGCTAAGCCATAGGCCGCAATTTCATAGTTGGTTCCATTGCTCATAAAACCTAAGGTTTTTCCGGTATATCTACTGAACCATTGAACAGAAGTTCCGGTTGATTTGAAATCGTGGCTGATGTTAACAGTGGTTTGGGGAACATTCCACCTTCGTGTGCTGCTTGTCTCATCGATTTGAGATTCATTGGCAATCCAACTGAAGCCCAGACTCACATCCCAGGCGCCAAAGAAAATTTGGGTTTGCGATGAAACGCCTTGGCTGTTAAGCTTACCAATGTTTATGTATTGATATAAATTGGTATTTATATCAACTAAACTCAACTGAATTTCATCTTGAACCTCATTATAGAAAGCAGAAACTTTAAATGTGGCCGCAATGTCTTTTGAAATTGAATGCCGATAGTCGATCGAGGCATTGAAATTATGAGAATGTTCGGTACGTAAATTGGGATTTCCCTGTACGTTATGATTTATATCTACAAATAAAAAGTAGAGTTCTTTTGCAGTGGGCGCTCTGAATCCTCGTGCATAGGAGCCTCTCAACGTCAAATGTGGACTTAATGAACTTTTGATTTGAAGGGAGGGTATTAGGGGGGCTAATTTAAAAGAATTTCCTAAATATTGTGGAAATGGATTGCTGCCGAAGGCACTGTTGTAGGCCATGCGCAATGAAGGTTTTATGTTTAACGCTTTTATTGGGCTGTATTCAATGGAGCCAAAAAGGGCTATGTCGCGAATAGGGTCTGCTTCTCGAACGCGAAGCGTTTGTATCTGTTCTTGTTGGATTTCATATCCCACAAGTGAAGAAAATTTACCACGAGGATTGCGATATTCCCATAATCCTCGCAAATTCAATGCGGTATTAATGGTAGTATCTTGGTCTTCAGGACGGGTTGTGGTTTCATTGCCGGTGACTAAATTACGGCGTACGTTTATTTTTTCTCGGTTGTAATGGTTATAGGCATTCTGAAACCGCAAACTGTGGTTTCGATTTAGTTTAACGTCGGTTACAGCGGTTACATCGCGCCTTGAGGTATGAAAATAATTGTTATATCCACTAATGCTTACCAAGTTGAACTCGGCATTACTGCGGTCTAAAAGGTATTCGTAAAATTGGGCATAGCGAATGCTTTGATTTATTTTTCCGTACTTATAAAAGAAAGTGCCATCGCCATATAATCGTGTTTTGGGCTTCCAATCCAAACTGCGTGTTTCGGGTTGAAAGTCAAAACCTTTGAAAAATTGTCGGCCTAAGTTCAGATCAAAGCCCCAAGCACTTTGTGAATTGATTCGTTTGTAATTCGAAACAGAACCGTCGATATTCAAATTGCCCACTTGATCGGCAAATACTTTTAGACTTGAGCGGTTTCCAAGGCTCATGGGTTGTTTGGTGATAATGTTGATTACCCCGCCAATGGCATCGGTGCCGTAAACCACGCTCATCGGACCTTCAACAATTTCGATTCTTTCTATGTTTTCTGAGGGAATTTGACTCACATCAATGTTTCCGTTCAAGCGGCCAATCATCGGAACGCCGTTAATTAATATTTTTACGTTTTGTCCGCCTAATCCTTGCAATTGTATGGAAGTGCCAAGGCTTGGATCTTGTCCCATTAGCACACCCGATTGATTTTGCAATACTTCAGCTACATTTTGGGCCCCCATCTTTTCGATGGTTTTGCTTGAAATAATCTGTATTGAATACGGGTTGTCGGTGGCCAATCTCGGATTTACGGAAGCGGTAATCGAAACAGGATTGATTTGGGATATTTGGGTTTGAACAACAAACGTTTCTTGTTGGGAATTCCAGATGCTGTCGCCAACAATACGTCCCATGTCGGCAGAAACACGTAAGCGCGCATTGGGAGCCTTAGGAACCCAACATTCACCCCACTCATCGGTGGTAAACACATTGCTTTGGGGAGTCGAAATCCAAGCAAATGGAAATTGTGCGACGGGCTTGTTATCGGTATCAACCAATCGGATTTTAACCGTAAGGGTATCTAAGGATTGAGCTCCCAAAGAAGAGCTCAATCCTAAAATACTAAATAAAAGAGTGTAAACAGATGCTAATTTCATGCGTTATTTAACGCTTGATAAATAAATGGCGGTTTATGCCAGCGCCATGCTGCGCTTCAATGATGTATTGGCCTGCAGGTAGTGCATTAACATCAATTTCTACAAGGGAGTCGTTGGTGTCTTGCACCACAATACTGCGACCTGTCATGTCTAAAATAGATACTTGGTTCACTGTGGTTCCAGTTGACTTAATCCAAACGCGGTCGCTGCTTGGATTAGGGAAAACGTAAACAGCGGTAGCCTCGATTGTTTCGTTGCTAGCTAATTCGCCCAATAGACTTTTTTCAAGGGTAATTACCCCGGTAGACTGTCCGGCAAACGACAAGAAATGGAAGGCCCAATATTCTGTGCCGGTAGCATTGGGTACGGCGGCAATGAAATTTTTGCGGGGAACTACGGCAAAACTGCTACCATTGAAGAATTTCCAATCTCCACCTACGCGGGTTAAACCGGTATTGAAACCATGTCCTGATTGTATCGCTGTATCGCTATTGGCGATGTCTATAAATGCTTGTGGTGCACCTAATATAGTGTTAAAGTCTACGCCATTTACTTGGGCAATTTTCAAGCCACGCACCGATTCAACTCCGTTAGTAGGATACATAACTAATTCACCCGAACCAGGCGCTGGTACTAAATCATAATAGCGGGCAAAATTCAAATGCCAATCTCCACCAGCAGATTCTACTGATACTTGGCGATCTAAACTGAAATTGTAGTATTTGAACATGCCTTTATCGGCTTGTGATTGTTTGATGGTATCGGGTTGACCTGAAACGGCATCTAAAGGACCAAATTCAAAGATAAAATCGCCGTTTTTATCTTGTTTGATTGGCATGAATTTGAACAATTGGGTATTGGCGCCCGAGCCTACCACTATGAGGTATAAAGAATCGCCTTTTACCACATGTGATGTAGGATCGTATACACCCCAAGAGAAATCCCATTGGTTGTTTGGGTCTTTCTGTAGGTTCAAAGCCCCTAGACTTTCGTCTTTCATATTATTGTAGGGCTTAGTCCAGGTCATCCAACCAGCTGTATCAAAGTTATTGTAAGTAGAATTGTCGCCCTTTGGATAAAGATAAGCAAAAACACCTGCGGCATGATTCAAACGGATGGAGTTATCCATTTGCAAAGTAGTATGCGCAATATGCCATTGCGTCATAGGAGAAGCGTGCTTGGTACCGGTTTGGATTTGGTAAAACACTTGTTTGGCATAACCAGGCTCCATATCAATGGTGTCTGTTACACTTTGGGAAGTAGCATTACCTGCTAAAAGTAAAATGCTTGCGGTTATAAATAGGTGTTTCATGGTGTAATTGTGTGATGCAAAAATACCGCTCGAATTTCGCTGCTTTGGTTTTTTACCGTCACGTTTTTGTCACGTTGAACTGAGTCTATCTTTAACCCCTTTCGTCGGTTTCTTTCCTATTTTTATCGGTCGTTTATACCAATCGCAATTTGTAATTTTGCAATTGAATTTCTTTGGGGAAATCTCCCTAATGAAAGACTAAAAACATGGCAAAAATTTCAATAAATATAGCATCTGGGTCAATCGAAAAGCCCAAAATTGTAGTAGGAATAGATTTGGGAACCACCAATTCTCTTGTGGCCTATGTGCCTAAGGGCAGTCAACATGCTCAAATTATTCCTGTGAGAGGCAGTAGCATCGTGCCTTCGGTGATACATTTTGACGCACACGACCTACCTGCTGTGGGGGTGTATGCAAAAGATAAATTACTAGGCGAGCCCGATAGAACGATTTACAGTGTAAAACGATTGTTAGGTAAGAATTATAAAGATGTTTCCGCAAATTCGTTGGATTTAGGATATCGAATTATTGACGATGAAAGTGATAATTTGGTGAAAGTTCAAGTAGATTCAAAATTTTACAATCCCATTGAATTGAGCGCTGAAATTCTCAAAGAACTCAAACAACAAGCAGAATTAGCCTTGAATGCAAAGGTTGAACAAGCGGTTATTACAGTTCCTGCTTATTTCAATGAATCACAAAGACAGGCAACACGAGACGCAGGTAAGTTGGCCGGTTTGGATGTGCTGAGAATCGTGAATGAACCTACCGCGGCAAGTTTGGCTTACGGAATTCAAACGGAATCAAAGGGACAAATATTGGTATACGATTTTGGAGGGGGAACTTTTGACGTTTCTATTTTGCAAATTGAAGACGGCGTTTTTGAAGTATTAGCCACACATGGCGATACCTATTTGGGTGGCGACGATATCGATCGTGCTATTGTAAACCACTGGCGTGAAAAGGCTTCCCAAGAAAATAAAGAAATCGGTACTTTTGGTGCTTTGCGGCATTGGGCGGAGAAAGCAAAAATCCAACTGTCGAACAATAAAAGTGCTCATTTTAGTCATGATTTTGAAGGTGCTATTGCATTAAATCTTACGTATGACGAACTGGTAAAATTGGCGGCGCCCATTTTGGATAAAACATGGAATTCGGTCAAAAAAGCCCTAAAAGATGCCGATTTGAAGCATACCGATATTCAGGAAGTGGTTTTGGTAGGGGGGAGCACGCGATTTCCAATGATTGAAGAACATATTAAGGATTGGTTTCATAGCAGCCGCATCAATAATCAAATCAACCCCGACGAAGTGGTGGCTTTAGGAGCAGCGATAGAGGCAGATGTGCTGGCCGGCAATCGCAGCGATGTATTATTATTGGATGTTACGCCCTTGTCGTTGGGTATCGAAACTGCCGGTGGATTGATGGACGTTTTGATTCCTAGAAATTCTAAAATCCCAGTGCGAGTTGGGCGTGAATACACTACGAGTGTAGACGGACAAGTGAATTTAAAGGTAGCGGTTTTCCAAGGAGAAAGAGAGTTGGTGGCAGAAAACCGTTTATTAGGGGAGTTCATTTTGCAGGGAATTCCTTCCATGCCGGCGGGTATGCCAAAAATCGAGATTCAATTTGCTTTGAATGCCGATGGTATGTTGCAAGTACAAGCCAAAGAACTTCGAAGTGGGGTAGTGCAAAAAGTTGAAATTCAACCGAGTTATGGATTAACAGATACACAAGTAGAAGAAATGCTTCTGAGTGGTTTAATGAATGCCAAAACCGATGTGGAAGAGCGTTTGTTGCGAGAATCGCAAAACGAAGCGCGTCAAATTATCTACACAACTGAGCGATTTATTGAGAAAAATGCTAATTTGCTCACTCAAGAAGAAATAGCAGGCACCGAACAACGTATGAGCGCCGTTCGGGGTCTAATAGAACAAAGCGATAGACATCAACTTCAAACGGCAATTGAAACGCTCAATGATTTTTCAAGGCCCTTTGCCGAACGGGTGATGGATATTGCCGTGTCAAAAGCGTTAAAAGGCAATCGAATTGACCAAATGAAATGAGAAAAATTATCGTAATAATCGCCCTTGTTTTTAGCTGCATCCCTGTGATTCGGGCCCAAGAAGTTAATAACGATTGGAGTAATTTGGGCTTGAAAATGGGAGTGGGAGCGTATTCCTTTTATGGAGACGAACTCAAAAATCCACGCCCCATGCTTGGGTACGTGGCCGGATTGTATTATCACAGTCCGTTAGAAAAAGGCCGTTTTCATGTACAGACGGGATTAGATTTGCGCTTTCGAGGGGGCAATTTTGACAATGCAAAACCTGGCGATTCCGCAACGAATACGGCGTATACGAAAATAAGTTTAGTTTCTTTAGACCTTCCCGTGCAACTTTTAATTTCCACTAATTTAAACAAACAAAGAGAAGCGTTATTTATAACTCTAGGTGCCAATGCCAGTTATTTGATGCGTTCGGTGTTATATGTGGGACCCAATAAAATCCCCTTAAATCAGGCAGAATACATGCAAACGTGGGATAACCTTCCGCTCAAACCCATCGAGTTGATGTTGAGTGTTGGAGTGCAGCAGCGATTGGTAACGGTAGGCTATGCTTTTTCCTTGAATGTAGGGATTAGTAATTTAAACGATAATTTTAAAATTCAAGGGGTGAGTCCAGCAACCGGCAATGGCTTATACATCGGTACCTGGTCTTTAGAAGCCGCTTTGCTGTTTTAATCCCGATAATTGGCTAATTTTGCCCCTTCTGTGAGTCACTCCGTTGCATTATATACCTTAGGTTGTAAACTTAATTTTGCTGAGAGCAGCACTATTGCCCAGCAATTGGTTAAAAATGGCTTTACGCGAAAGGAATTTCATGAGGGTGCTGATTTGTATGTGATTAACACTTGCAGCGTAACCGATCATGCCGATCGCAAATGTAAAAAGGTGGTGCGCGAAGCCCTAAAGCACAATCCAGACGCATACATTGTTATAGTAGGATGCTATGCCCAATTAAAACCTCAAGAGATTGCGCAAATACCTGGGGTGGACATGGTCTTGGGGGCAGCAGAGAAATTCCAACTTATGGAATATCTGCATGGATTGAAAAAAGAACCGAAAGCACGAGTCGAAAATCAACCCATTAAAAGTGTGAACGAATTTGTGCCTGGGTTTTCTGAAGGCGATCGCACGCGTATGTTTTTGAAAGTGCAAGACGGATGCGATTATTTCTGCAGCTTTTGTACCATCCCTCTGGCGCGTGGCAAAAGCAGAAGCGCAAATGTGGCTACCACCTTAGAGCAAGTAAAGCAAGCAACGGCACAAGGGGTTCAAGAAGTGGTGTTAACTGGAGTGAATCTTGGCGACTTTGGCGTGAATCACGACGAATCGTTTTACGATTTGGTTCGTGAACTCGATACCTTAGAAGAAATCAAACGATACCGAATAAGTTCCATAGAGCCCAATTTGTTGAGCAACGATATCATCGATTTTGTGGCTCAAAGTGAGAAATTTGTTCCGCATTTTCATATACCCTTACAAAGTGGAAACGATGAAATTTTGCAGCGCATGCGGCGTAAATATTTAAGCGATTTATACCGAAGCAGGATAGAAAAAATAAAATCGGTAATGCCGGATTGTTGTATCGGAGTGGATGTAATTGTAGGATTTCCGGGTGAAACGGAGGCTCATTTTTTAGATACGTATAATTTTTTAAACGAGCTCCCGATATCGTATTTGCATGTTTTTCCCTACAGCGAAAGAGCCAATACCACGGCCAAAAAAATGCAAGACACGGTGCCTTTGAAACTCAGAAACGACCGTACCACGCAATTGCGGTCATTGAGCGAAAAGAAAAAACGGGCATTTTATGAATCCCAAATAGGGAAAATACGGCCCGTTTTATTTGAATCTGAAATACGCGACGGAAACATGCAGGGCTATACCGATAATTACGTGCGTGTAGTAAGTGAATACGACCCTTTATTGATAGATACCCTTGTGCCTTTTCAATTGCAACAAATTGATGCCGATTTCTTAATGCGGGGAACCTTTGAAACTGCCGAAATAAGTCGTTAATTTGTTCTGTGTTTCCTACCCTCTACCATTTTTTACGCGATACCCTCGGCATTAACATTGCCTTTTTAGAAATTGTAAATACGTTTGGTCTCTTTGTGGCCTTAGCTATTGCAGCGGCTTATTGGGCCATGCAAACAGAATTTGCCCGCAGAACCGAATTAGGCTTCTTCCCCAAAAAGAAAAGTACCGTTATTATCGGAGCGCCCGCTCCCATGGCAGAATATATAACCAATGGGGTATTGTCGTTTATTTTTGGATTCAAAATTCTATACCTTATTCAAAATTCAGGAGAAGGATTTGTACCCCAAGACCATATTTTTACTTCTGAAGGAAATATGTTTTTCGGCGTGCTATTGGCCCTGGTGTCTATTGCCTATAGGTATTACACGGACAAAAAGGAACGCAAAAATCCACCCATAGAAAAATCGATTTATCTTTCTTTAGCCGATGAGATGGGCAATATTACGGCGGTGGCGCTTATTTCAGGATTTTTAGGAGCCAAGGTATTCCATATTTTAGAAACGCCTTCCAATTTTAGTTTGCAAGTGGTGTTGGAACAGTTGTTTACCACCGGTGGTTGGACGTTTTTTGGTGGATTGATATGTGGTGCGGGAGGCGTGTTATGGTATACGTCTAAAAAAGGATACTCGCTGTTCCATGTACTCGACGCCGGAGTACCCGCCATGATGCTTTCCTATGGTGTAGGTCGTTTTGGCTGTCATTTTGCCGGCGATGGCGATTGGGGTATTGCCAATCCGAATCCCAGTTCTTGGTTGCCCGATTGGGCCTGGGCCTACAAATATCCGCACAATGTTTTGGGAAAAAGTTTTGGAGGATCCGACATGGAGCTCATTCCCGGTTGTGATGGAAATTACTGCTATCAACTGATTAACCCCGTATATCCCACTCCGCTATACGAAGCCTTAATGGCACTCGGGCTCTTTGCCATTTTATGGTTTTATGTGCGAAAATTAACGTTAAAACCCGGACAAGTATTGTCAATTTATTTAGTATTTGCGGGTGTGGAACGATTTTTGATAGAGTCTATACGTGAGCACGGCGACAGTTTGTACACTTTCGGAAACCTTATTTTTTCGCAAGCACAAATGATTTCCCTCGCCCTCATCGTTAGTGGAATAACAATATGGTTTCTCGCTGCCAAAAATATTATCAAAGCACCCGCCCCTCAAAAATAATTTGGGCCTTACTTTTTCTTTTTTTCGGGGGAAGCTCTCCTATTAGCGCGCAGGTAAAAGATACCGTTTTCGTCGATTATGAACGCCTTGACCCCATTGAACTTTCAAGTGGTTTCGATGAAGAAAAGCGCAAACAATACCTCATATTGAAACGCCGTGTTATAAAAACGATGCCCTACGCCAAAATGGCGGCATTCAGAATTAGAGCGATGGAAGATGAATTATCTACCATAAAAGGCAGAAGAGCACGCAATAAATATATCGCCAAATGTGAAAAGGGACTAAAAGCCATGTATACCGAACAGTTGAAGAAGATGACTATCGGAGAAGGGCAGGTTTTAATGAAATTAATTCACCGTGAAACGGGTAAAACCACTTGGGAAATTATGAAAGATTACAGTGGCAGCGCAGAGGCTTTCTTTTGGCAAACATTTGGTAGTTTTTGGGGACATAATTTAAAACGCGAGTTTGATCCCGTTATTGATTATCAAATCGAACACATCATCCAACTCGAGCGTTTGGAATAAAATCAGATCGCCGAAGAGCTGCGTTTTAAAAGTCCGTATAATAAAACGGGAGCACCAATTAAAGCAGTAATTGGATTTACAGGTAACACCGTTTGGGCTAATAAATGGTGGGCGAGGGTATCGGCACTCAAACAAAGTGCGCCTCCCCATAGCAGCGTTGGCATGAGTATTTTGGCATGACTCTCGGTCTGAAGGATTCGTTTCGCAATATGAGGCGCTACCAAGCCCACAAATCCAATTGGACCTGCAAAAGAGGTAATCCAACCGGCTAAAATAGCCCCACCAAAAATCAATAACATTCGTACTTTGACCAAAGATACTCCGGAAGATTGCGCATATAAATCGCCGAGTAAATAGGCATCTAAGGGCCTTCTAAACAGCCATAATAGCATTGTTATGGGCATCATTGGCAATAACAGTAATAACCAATCGCCTTGTTTGAGTTGTTCAAAGCTTCCCATTCCCCAAAATGTAAAACGTTGTATTTCTTGGGCACTGCCAAACTGTTGTAATAATTGTATGCCGGCCGAAAAAACATAACCCATTACCATCCCAACGAGCAATAATTTCATGGGCGATTCAAAGCCCTTACTCAGCCATAATTGTATGCCTAGTGCCAATAGGGCGCCTAATAAACTACTTAGGCTGCTGCCTAAAAAGGAAAATCCAATTCCCCAGGTGCTTCCGGCAAAAATATATAGGGCCATCCCTAAAGAAGCTCCAGGGGTAACTCCAATTAAAAAAGGTCCTGCCAATGCGTTTCTAAAGAGGGTTTGCATCATCAATCCGCTGAGTGCCAGCCCCATCCCAGAAAGCAAACTGCCGGATATTCTTGGAATGCGAAACTCAT
This sequence comes from Bacteroidia bacterium, assembly GCA_965659745.1. GTDB lineage: Bacteria > Bacteroidota > Bacteroidia > NS11-12g > UBA955 > VMCP01. Next base: position 11,058 of record CBFHXF010000010.1, on the reverse strand, counting down.
TTAATATCCATGGATCTATAGTGCCCATGTCTCTAAGATTGAAAATAACAAGCCCTAGAATCCATAGTATTAGAAGTATCTTATGTATGGATTCTTTCATATTTCGCGGTAAAAATACAAAGCTTCGGTGGAAGCATTCTGTTGAATTTGAATTAAATCGTGTAAAAGCAATTCAGGATGTACCGCTCCAAGATCCCAATAGGAGTTCGCCCCTTGAGGTTCTAATTGCTTGTCGTTTTGGAAAAAACGCAAATCTTTTTGGCTTAAAAAACGTTTGAGTCGGGTATCGTATTGGGTTATTTCACCCCGATGCTTTACAGTGCCTAAATTGAGCCAAACAGCAGATTCTTGAATCATGTTTATGGCATTTTCTAGGGGAAGACTTGATGCGCCTGTGCCGTTAAATGAGCCTTCTGTTAGCCATGAAGGTTTGAAGTTGGCATCGAGTAATAGTTGGGTAAAATAGGCCGATTTGTTGGGTATATGCCAAATGCCTTCAAAGGGTAAATTGAGCATAACACGTTGAGCATTAGGGAGGGCCTTACCTTGTTTTTTTAAGGCAAGGTAACCCGATTCTATTGTGTGGAAAAGGGAATCAGCCAAATGCGGTTTGCCTAAAATCCATCCCATAGCCCGAATCCATTCTGCCCGTGCCAACGGATGTGCTTCTAAATGATTTTGTATGAAAACGACGGTGTGTTCGCTATTCGAAAGTCGCTGCCACTCTTGCTCTCCTCGGCCGTCAAGGAGATAGGTAAAGGTAATTTGAGGTTGGAGTTGGAGCAGGGCTTCTTTATTAAGGATTCCGGAAGTTTGGAGAGATGCGCAATTTTTAGAAAGAATGACATCTTTGGGAATGTAATTTGCGTTATCAACCCCTTGTGTTAAATGACCCAGTTGCAATTCTGAAATCATGCGCGCAAAAACGGCAGAAAGCGCCACATACGTATGGCCGCGATTTATTTTTGAGTGGTTTGAGATGTGCGTTGATTTCCCCCAATAATAAAGGCCTATTGCTTTTTTTTCAGGACCGTAAACGGTGAGTAGGGTGTCGTTTTTAGTGAGGGAAATTTCAAAAAGTTGGGCGTATTTATTAGGAATGCAGCGTGTTTGAGCGTTTTCCACTTGTGGGGAGGTCGTGGATTGGCATGAAATTATGAGGAATAAAAAAAGGGGCACAACGAAAGCGGAACCGCGTAGCATGTTTCAAAAGTAGAACAAAAAATGCGACACTTGAAAAAGGGGTGGATGAGGGTTGGAAAGTTTTGCAGACATTTGTAATGTGAATTGGCCCATTTGGAAATACCGTTATTTTGTGTTTTTCGGACTATTTTTGGTTTGGATGACATTTTTTGATCGCAACAGTTTTTTGTATCGAATTAAATTGTCGGGTGAAATTTCTGATTTAGAGGCGGGTATAGAAATGCACACAAAGAAAATAGCAGAATTGCGGCAGCAGCGCAAAGATTTGTTTGGAAACGAACAAAACTTGGAGAAGTTTGCCCGTGAAACCTACCTCATGAAAAAGCCCAACGAAGAAATTTTTGTAATCGTAGATGCCGATTGAGTTTGTCAATATCACCAAATTAAAAAGTGTTTATAAAATAATATAGATTGTGCATTTCTATTGGCATCTTGTCAATAGGTTTGCAGTAATACCGATAAAAACCGAAAAATATGAAATTTGTAGCTTCATCCAGCAATTTGCTCCAGCACCTGTTGACCGTTAACGGTGCCATTATGTCGAAGCCGATTATACCGATTCTCGAGAATTTTTTATTCGATATTAAGGGAGGTGAACTCACCATTTTTAGTACGGATTTGGAAACCAGTATGACTACGACCATGCCGGTTGATGCGAAAGAGGATATGCGGGTGGCCGTTCCAAGTCGCTTGGTTATCGATACCCTTCGCTCTTTGCCAGAGCAGCAGGTTACCTTTAATGTAGATTCCAATAGCTATGCCATTGAAGTAAGTACCGATCAAGGTCGCTACAAAATGGCGGGTCAAGATGCTTCCGATTTTCCCAATCAACCTGAAAAAAGCGGAGATGCAAGCATTACTTTGCCTTCTAATATTCTATTAAAAGCCATTAGCAAAACTCTTTTTGCGGCCGGTACCGACGAACTTCGACCTAATTTAACGGGCTTGTTTGTGGAAATGAAAACCGACCACGTGAATTTTGTGGCTACCGATGCAAATAAATTGGTTCGTTTTACCCGTAAGGATATTCAACCGCAACTTGATCACGGATTTATCATTCCTAAAAAGCCTTTGAATTTATTGAAAACAGCGCTTCCGAATGATGAAACCCCCGTGGTAGTAGATTACAATCAATCGAATGTGTTTTTCTCTTTTGGTGATACCGAGCTTATTTGTCGCCTATTAGATGAGAAATATCCCGATTACAGCGCGGTAATTCCCACTAATAATACCAATAAGCTTAACATCAATCGCATGGATTTCTTAAGTGCAATAAGTCGTATCAGTATTTTCGCTTCAAAAACAACCCACCAGGTTCGTTTGAAAATTGCCGGTACCGAGCTTACGCTTTCTGCCGAAGATATTGAAATGGCAAATGAAGCAGTTGAAAAGCTATCTTGTGACTTTGATGGTGAAGATATGGAAATTGGTTTCAACGCCCGTTTCTTAAAGGAAATGCTATCAACATTGGACGGAGAAACCGTTCAATTGCAACTATCCGCTCCCAACCGTGCCGGATTACTCGTGCCAACTGCTCAAGACAGCACAGAAGACGTTACCATGCTCATCATGCCGATGATGCTGAACAACTATTAATTACTCGAAAATAGCACTGCCAATACGAACCATCGTAGAGCCGTGTTCTAGAGCAATTCGATAGTCGCCGCTCATTCCAATAGATAATTCATTGAACAAAGCATCGTTTTGAAAAAAACGGTGCTTTGTTTCTTTATAAAGGGTGCTGATTTGATCGAATTCGCGGTGAATTTGTGCTTCGTTTTCCGTAAAAGAAGCCATTCCCATTATTCCTCGTACACGCAAACCGCTTAGATTTCCTTCTACAATGGATTGCACAAAAGGCATAAACGCATCAGGAGCCACTCCAAATTTGCTCTCCTCCTGGGCTACATGCGTTTGTAATAAAACATCGATCGTTTTGTTGTTTTTGAGAGCTTGTTTATGGATCTCTTCGGCGAGTTTAAAGCTATCTACCGAGTGAATCATAGAAATAAATGGGGCTATGTATTTTACTTTATTGGTTTGTAGGTGTCCGATTAAGTGCCATTCGATGTCTTTAGGGAGATTTTCTTGTCGCTCTAATAAAGGCTGAACTCGGTTCTCGGCGAAGATGCGCTGTCCGGTTTGGTAGGCCGCTTCTATCTCTTCGAATGTTCGGTATTTTGAAACTACAATGAGTTGGGTTTCGCTTTGTTGAAGTTCTGATTGAATACGCCGAATATTATCTTCTATCTTTTGCATTTTGTCTACCTTTGTTGCTGAAATGTTTCGCTTAGGCAAAGTAACAATATTGATCGCACTTTTGTTGGGCTCCTGCTCTAAGGATTTACCCATAAATCGTGAAACGACGGTTTTAATTCTAACCGATGCCATGCGATTGGAAGCATCTCAACAAGTAGCCTATAATTATATGCTACTTCCAGATTCTATCTGGAAACTTCAATACGATTTTGTACTGTCTAAATACCAAGTCAGTTCTGCTGATTTTGAAAATACCATGGAATATTACAAACAACATGGGAAAGAATTCGCTGATATCATGACCGACGTTGTAGCCGTATTGGAAGAAGAAAGTAATAAAGAATTCAAACGTTGATATACCCGGATTCATTTGAAGATTTGGTAGGTTTTTCTCCTTTGAGAAGCCAATTACAGCAATATTGCCGATTGCCAAGTGCTGCGGCGATGGCCGAATCATTCGCCATGATTACCAATCCGGTTTTGTTGAAAGACACCCTAGACATGCTTGATGAATGTCGGGCAATTGTTGAAACCCGACCTTCTTTGTTTGAATGGCAACACCCAGTAGACATGGCTAATATGTTAAAACATATCCATGTGGAAGGCTATTTTTTAATGGAAGAAGACCTTCTCGGTATTGCCGCCAATATTAAAATTTACGATACGTTTGTAAGCGCGCTTTATAGTCAGCAGGAAGAATTTCCGCACTTTAGACATTTATTTCCCAAGAATGAGAACACCTCTGGGGTATTGAATTCTATCACTAAGATTATCGATGAAGAAGCGCATATTCGATTAAACGCGTCGCCTACCTACCAGAAAGTCAGTACCGAAATCAATCGCATCGAGCGGGAAGCAAGGCAGCAAACCAAATCCATTTTTAAAGAATGGAAGGCCCTGGGATTTACGGCGGATACCGAGGTAACCATTAGAGAAGAAAGATTGGTAATTCCAGTCTTAGCCGAATTCAAACGGAAGGTAAAAGGATTTGTAAAAGACGTTTCCGCTACAGGCAAGGTTTTATTTATGGAACCCTCAGCCATAGTTGAACTTAATAATCGATTAAAAGAACTTTTTGCCGAGCGCAGGCGCGAACGCGAGCGCATTTTGAAACAATTGAGTGCCGATATTAGACCCTTTGCTCCCTTATTATTGCAATGGATGAAATCGCTTACGCAAGCCGATTTTGTATTTGCCAAATATCAGTTGTGTGCTAATTATGATGCTGAGAGGCCACAGGCCAAGCCGCAAAACGGATTGGTACTGAAAATGGCGTTTCATCCGGTTTTGCGACGTGAATTATCAAAGCAAAATCAGAAAATTGTGCCCCTAGATTTAGAAATGCACGATAAGCACGTGGTGGTGGTAAGCGGTCCGAATGCCGGTGGTAAATCGGTGGTTTTGAAAACGGCTTTGCTGTTGCAATACTGGTACCAATGCGGATTTTTTATTACCGCCAGGCCGGAAAGCCAGATGGGGCATTTTGAATATTTGGGAATAGATTGCGGCGATGGACAGTCAATTATAGCAGGTCTGAGTACATTTAGTGCCCATTTGCAAAATTTGAAAAACATCACTGAACATGCAAGCGATAGAGCATTAATAGGATTAGATGAATTAGGGACGGGCACGGATCCGCGTTATGGCGCACCTATTGCACAAGTTATTTTAGAACGTTTATTGGATAAGAAATCGTTTGTAATTGCCACTACACACTTTTCACAAATACGGGAGTGGGGTCGCACCGAAAATGCAGTTTTACAGGCTAGTATGGCTTATGATGCGGTGGCTTTAAAACCACTCTACCGTTTCATTCAAGGTAAGCCAGGAAGTTCTTTTGCCTTAGAATTAATGCGAAAAACCGGTTTTGAAATGGATTGGATTTCCCGCATTAACGATTTGGCGGGTAAGGAATTGGGCAAAACCGAAGATTTAATGCTCGAATGGGAGCGAAAAAATCAGCAATTAGAACAAACTTTAAGTGAAAACCTCCAGAAATCGGCCCATTTAACGGCAATGCTCGAGGAGTACAGCCGTTTAAAGTTCAAGATTGGTGAAAAGCGTAAATTGGCCATGGATCAAGCCAAGAAAGAAGCCGATTTGTTGTTGGCGGAAGCGAATAAACGCATAGAACAAACCATTCGGATTATCCAAGAAAACAAAGCCGACAAGAATAAAACATCAAAGGCGAGAAATGAATTAGACCGTTTTAAGTCGGATTTAAATAAAAAAGTAGAAAAGCAAAGTGCCCATACGAGTGGTTCTATTTCGGAAGTGCCACAAATAGAAGTCCCTACTAATTGGAAGCCCATTCCAGGAGAGCGGGTGAAAAATAAAGATACTGATCAAGTAGGAGAGGTGGTAGAACTGAAAAAAGACCGGGCTTTGGTGATTTTTGGTTTAATCAAAATGTGGATGCCTACCCAAGAGTTGGTACCGGCAAAACCAGAGAAAAAACAAAGATTGGCGCAATCGAAAGGATTCAATTGGGTAGAAAGACAGTCGTCTTTTCAGGGCGAAATGGACCTTCGTGGCGTGAGAACGGAAGAGGCAAAGGCAAAGCTAACTTCCTTTTTAGATGAAGCGTATGCTTTAGGACATACACAAGTTAAAATTGTTCACGGTAGGGGAGATGGGATATTGCGAAAAATGCTGCGCGATCATCTAAAATCACTCAATTACGTTAGGGAGTATGTGAACGAGCACAGCGATCGAGGTGGGGATGGTTGTACCATTATTCATATGAATTAAGATTTTTAGAGTCGGGTGAAAGGAATTAAATTTGTACAATGGCAACACGATTAGATGGTAAAGCGGTTTCGACGCATTTTAAAGAGCAAATTGCTTCAGAAGTAGCAAATATAGTTTCTAGCGGAAAGCGCGCCCCTCATTTAGCTGCCATATTAGTAGGTGAAGACGGCGGTTCGAAAACGTATATAGAGGCGAAAGACCGAGCGTGTAAAGAAGTTGGGTTTAGTAGTACTATATTAAGGTTTCCCGATTCCATTTCTCAAGAAGCGTTGTTGCAAGAAGTGCGAAAAATAAATGAAGATTCGAACATTGATGGACTTATTGTGCAATTGCCTTTGCCAAAGCACATAGATGAAAATGTGGTAACCCAAACCATTTTGCCTCAAAAAGACGTCGATGGGTTTCACGATATTAATATGGGTAAATTAGCCAAAGGAGATCACAGCGGATATATTTCAGCAACTCCTTTGGGAATAACGATGTTGTTAAAATACTACAATATTGAAACCTCCGGCAAACATGCAGTAGTAATTGGAAGAAGTAATATTGTTGGCAGGCCTATGAGTATTTTGCTTTCAGAGTCTAGTATCACCGGAAACGCCACTGTTACCTTATGTCATTCTCGTACCCAAAATTTAAAAGAAATTTGTAAAACGGCCGATATTATCGTGGCTGCTATAGGCAAGCCCTATTTTGTAACAGCCGATATGATAAAGCCTGGAGCCATTGTAATAGATGTGGGCACTACGCGTTTGGAGGATCCTTCAAGAGAGCGCGGTTGGAAGCTCGCAGGTGATGTGAATTTCTCAGAAGCGCAAACCGTTGCCTCTATGATTACACCCGTTCCGGGTGGAGTAGGTCCCATGACCATAACTGGACTTCTAAACAATACCTTAAAAGCATACCAACAACACGCATGAAATATCCCGTAATGGAACATTTTTATACCATCCAAGGGGAGGGTATGTATGCGGGTTATGCGGCCTATTTTATAAGATTGGCCGGTTGTGATGTGGGGTGTACGTGGTGCGATGTAAAAGACAGCTGGGATGCAAAGGGATATCCCGAGGTATCGATTGCAGAAATGGTAAAGTGGGTGGTAGATTCAGGAGCCAATCGCGTGGTTATTACGGGTGGCGAACCCGCTATGTATGATTTGAGCGCGTTGTGTGAAGCATTTTTTGAACACCATATTTTTACCCATATCGAAACTTCCGCGGCTCATGAAATCAAAGGACGGTTCGATTGGATTTGTATTTCCCCCAAAAAATTCAAATTCCCTATTCTGAATGAAATGCCCAAAGCAAATGAGTTGAAAATAGTGGTTTTCAATAAGTCTGATTTTGATTGGGCCGAAAAATGGGCCCAATCCTGCGATTCCAATTGTCAATTATTTCTACAACCTGAATGGGATAAACGCGAACAAATGCTGCCCCTGATTTTAGATTATGTGAAATTAAATCCGCATTGGAGGGTCTCCTTGCAAACCCATAAATACATGGACATTCCTTAATGCGCACATTCTGTGTAAAAGTAGAAATGCAAATTCAGCAAGACTCTTTTACATTTGAGTTTGCATGTTGAGAAAAAAGGGAATTTTTACTTGGGTTTTGATGATTTGTGCGTGGGGGAATTTAAATCTTTCCGCCCAACAATTAGCGACAGAACTCGAACCCAATCCCCTTGCCGGCTATCATCAATTTTCAGACACAACCGCCAATAAAATTCACAAATACTTCGATTTTCACCATAGAATTGGTGATTTCAATGGCGCATATCTCATGTTCAAAAACGACAGTGTCGTTTTTGGTTCTAAAGGGTGGTCTATTTACAGTAACCGCGATTCCGTAGAACCCACTAATTTATTTCAACTGGCATCGGTTTCGAAAGTATTTACCGCTATTGCTGTAATGATTTTACACCAAGATGGATACCTTAATATAGATGACTCCGTACATTGGTATATACCAGAGTTAAATAACACGGATTTAACCATTCGCGAATTATTAAGCCATACAAGCGGTCTGCCCGATTACTTTTATGTCGGGTATAAAGGATATCAAATTCCAGAAGGTAGAACACACTTGAAAAATGAAGATGTAATAGATATTATTAATAATCAAAGTCGCAGAAAATATACCCGTAAAGGATTTTATCATTATTCGAATACCAATTATGTTTTTTTAAGTTTGATAGTCGAACGGGTGTCTAAAATGGACTTTCGGGATTACATGCGACAGAACATTGCGCGGTATGCCGATATGAAATACAGTCATATTTGCAATTTTGATTCCGTTCCTTTAATTAATTATCCCGTTCAAGGGTACGACCACTGGCGTGTGTTCGACGATATGCTTTTCAATGGTACTACCGGTGATAAAGGCGTGTATTCCAATGTGTTTGAAATGCTGAGCCTCGACCGTGCCTTACGCGGCAATTACCTGTTGCATGAGGCTACAAAAGAAGAAATGTTCACACCGCAAACCCTCACCAATCCGAATGCGTATTATGCTTTGGGATGGCGTGTGAAATGGATAGACGGAAAAAAATGGGCCTTTCACAATGGTTGGTGGAAAGGATTTAGAACCTATTATTGGCGCTGTTTAGACGAAGATAAGTCCTTTGTAGTACTCACCAACAATGTTCAAGGGCGGTTTTTGCCTACCATTGAACTGGTGTCTTTACTCAATTAATTACACTATGAATTCGGGATTTAATTCCCCGTTTTGACTCAAAAACTAGCTAGAAATCAGGTTCTGCCTTGAATTAATTTCCCTAAGGAACCCAAAAAGTAGCGTTGCCCTCAAGGGCCCGCAAATAATAAATCCCGGTACTTAATGCGTCTAATTCAACCATAGACACATCGGTTTGAGCCTCGTGTTGGTATCTCAACCGTCCGGTTGCATCATACACTTGAAAAGTAGGAAGTTGAGGCGTTTGTTGTATCGTAATCTTATTTTCTCGGGGGAAGATTATAAAAGGCTTTAACCGGGTTTTTCTGATATTGCCCGTATGGGCTGGGTGAATTACCCCGATGGCATCAAGGTCGAACCCCGAACTGGCAAATGGAGTAGGCCAAGGGTCATTGATGTAATTCCCCTTTGAATCTTGAGAACCCCATAAAGGATTGATGCTGCCTACCACATCAATGATACGCACATAATAAAATACGTCAGGGAAGTTGGGTTGCATGCTGTCGATCTCAGAAATATCGAAAGGAGTTCCAAAGGGCATTCGATATTTACCCGCTAGGTTATGGATATTTTCAGGATAGGTGGCTCCAAAAGGTTCTGTTTGTTTATCAATAGGGGAGTTGGAAATAGAAGGAAACCGAAAATAATTTTGTCCATCGGCACTGATTTCTACATGTGCCAATTCGAGAAAGGAATCGTTAAAGGCATTTTCAAATACCGCAAAATCAAACCCCTCTTGATTTACAATTCCCGAGGCAAAGTAGATGCTTACCATTCCGCCATCGCCCAAACTTATTACCCCATTTTTCAAGGCATTTCCTAAAACTGCGGCTTCAGTACCCACGCTCGCATTACCCGAATCGGGTTGCGAAATATCGCGCAGTCCTAATTCCGCTATCGCCGAGGTTCCCCAAGCCACAAAACAATTAGAATCGGCTTTTATGGCAGTGCTTCCGGACATGCCAGCGGCGGGAGCAAATTGCGCTTGTGTACCTAAGAAATAAGTAAACGTGTAAAGTAAAAGCGCGATTCTAATGTTCATTTTTATTTAATGGGGAGGCGATTACGCGTTTAAAAATTGGTTTTCGATGGCATTTACAATAACGTCGCATTCACTGTGATTGGCTTTGAGGAGCGCTTGCGCTTTAGACACAATAGCATCCGCCCATGCTCTATCCTCTAAATCTTTTGCATTGATGAGTACGTTCAACCAGGCTCCACGAACTGCAGTTTTAATGCATAAAACTCCTACGGCTACATCGCTCAAGCTGTTCGGATTGCCTTTTTCGGCCATTTCTTTCATCAAAGGCAAGCAATCGTAAGCGGCTTGCATCGTGCGATAGGGGACTTCTGTAGCGTATTTACTGGCGTCTTGGATTGCGATTTTACGCGCAGATTTTTGTTCAGGGGTATCTTTCGGAAGTCCAAAAGCGGCCATGATGGAATCGAATGCACGGGTATCTTCATCTACCAATCCCAAAAGCAAATCTTTCATTTTTTGTCCTTTTTCAGCCCATGGTGAAAATTCCATTACGCGATCTTCCCAACCGCGTTTTACCGCACTTAAGTTGGCTACCATCGTTCCAAGAGAGGCTCCAAGTGCACCGGCTAATGCGCTGATACTACCTCCGCCTGGAGCCATAGAATCACTTGCGGTTTCATGGGCAAAATTGGCCACGGTCATAGAAACCAATCTTGAATCCTTCGGGTCTTTCAATAAATATTCTATGATTCGGGTTTGGGGATCGAAATCGCTCAATTCATTTAAGCCCATGCTTTTGATCGCAATATCAATGAGGGTAGCCTCGCTTACCCCGCTGCTCAATCCTTGCTTTTCGAGGAAATATTTTCCGGCGTCTAACATAGGCTGTAAGGGAACTAAACCTACTAGTTCGCTGCCGGTTACTCGCACGCCACGCTCTTCTGCAGATTTTCGAGTCTCCTCAAATACGATGTGAAGCGGGGTTTCTTTGAAATTGGTAAGATTGATGCTTATTTGGGCAATGCCATATTCCTCGATGTACCAGCCAATGCCTTTTACATGTTTTAATTTCCCGGGAATTCTTACAGGCTCGCCGGTTTCGTCGGTAACAGGTTTGCCCACGTAAGGGTTTCCCTCGCGCAAAACGCGACCCGCTTCGCGCACATCAAA
>CBFHXF010000009.1:14763-49458 GCA_965659745.1 Bacteroidia bacterium | reverse complement strand
TTCTGAAAATTAAGTAATATAATATTAATGAATTAAGGGGGGTAAAAACCAAATTCAGGCAAGATCAAATTGACAATTGACAATTAACAATTTACCATTCGCTCCGTTTTCAGCAACGAACATATCTTATACCTCTCATCATGCGTATCCTGGTACAACGCTTCTAGTTGTTTGTAAACCAGATCTATTCCGAATAAATCGCAGAATTCAAAAGGTCCTTTGGGATAATTCGTGCCTAATTTCATAGCCGTATCGATGTCGGCTTTATTTGCAGTACCTTCTTGCACCGTAAAATAGGCTTCGTTAATGATCATACATAGAACTCTTGGTGTGAAAAAGCCCACGCGGCTTTTCAACCATTCACAATTTTCAATACCAAGTTGGGAGCGTAAAGCTTCGAACTTTGTTAAATCAATTTCATAAGGATTACACGCTTCCCAGGTATTTCTTTCAATAAGATGTGGGAAGCTGTTGATTCCTATAAATTGTTGGCCCGTATACTTGATGTTGTAATTATGCAGTGCCTCTTCGATGGTGGTGAGATTGCTGCCTAAAATAAAAAGGGTATCTTGGTTTTCACTGTAAGAAACGATAGCGTCTGGATTTTCATCCCAATTCAAGTCGATAAAAACATCGAAGTCATTATGAGATGTAGTATCTTGCACGTATGAAAGTGCGGGATGCGTTTCATATTTGTTTTTCCAAGATTGGCCTCTTAGGCCTGTTGCCCGTATTCCTATTTTCATGTCAACACAAAAATACATCAAAGCCCATGAGAGAAACTATTTTTTCTGAAAATGCCCCTCAGCCAATAGGTCCTTACAGTCAAGCTGTACGTTCTGGCAATACCGTTTACTTCTCCGGTCAAATCGGATTAGATCCTCACACCGGACAGTTTGTTTCGGATACCGACGTGATTGCCCAAACCCATCAAGTAATGAAAAACATTGGTGCATTATTAGAAACCTGCGGTGCCCAATATGCCAACATTGTGAAAACAAGCATTTTTCTCAAGGACATGAACGATTTTCCTAAAGTAAATGAGGCTTATGCTACCTATTTTGATTCGGTATTTCCCGCCCGTGAAACGGTAGAAGTATCGCGATTGCCCAAAGATGCACTCGTTGAAATTTCTGTAATTGTTGCCTTGTAGTTTGCATTCATTAAATGCGCATAAACCATATTTAACCTTTAATTTTGCATTATGTCGAATCCAGAAAATCCTAAAAATCCCACCTTTGATATTGAATTGAACGAAGAAATCGCCGAAGGCATTTATTCTAATTTTGCTATTATCACTCACAGCCAATCTGAATTTATCGTTGATTTTGTTCGGATGATGCCAGGAGTTCCCAAGGGAAAAGTAAAAAGCAGAATCATTTTGGCGCCACAGCATGCCAAGCGTTTATTAATGGCACTAGGCGATAATATTTCGCGCTTTGAAGATGCATTTGGTGAAATTGAATTGCACGAACAACACGAAACCAATATTCCATTGAATTTTGGTGGACAAACAGGTCAAGCATAAGAATTTATATACATGAAACATAAAGAACGCATTGAACGCGCGTTACTAGCGCTACAAGAACGTACCTATTACGCCCCTTATCCTGAAAATCCAAGAGCCTACGCAGAAGATGCCGATGCTAAAGGCAAAGAAGCCTTCCAAAAGCAATTGTCAAATCCCTTTGTAGGTCTTGCCGATGATGGCAATTCAGGACTCATCGGAGAGGAAGTATCTCCATACATGTTGGTAGGTTTAGGAGTTCAATACCCTAAATTTAGTGCCGATATATTGGTAGAAAGAGCCAAGTTAGCGCACAACGATTGGAAAAAATTGTCGGTTGAAGCGCGTGCCGATATCCTAGTTGACATGTTAGATGCAGTTTCAGAACGCTTCTTTGAACTCGGATATGCTACGATGCATACGACCGGACAGAGCTTTATGATGTCGTTTCAAGCCAGCGGTCCGCATGCCAATGACCGTGCCATGGAATCTATTGCCTTGGGATATCACGAGTTGACGCGTTATGCTCAAAACGTGGATTGGGTAAAGAATATGGGTAAGTTCGATTTAACCATTAAAAAGAATTTCAAACCCGTTTCTAAAGGCGTTGGCTTGGTAATCGGCTGCAGTACCTTTCCCACTTGGAATACCGTTCCCGGCGTTTTTGCGAATTTAATTGCCGGAAATACGGCCATCATTAAGCCCCACCCGAAAAGCGTATTGCCTATAGCCATCGTAGTGGCCGAAATGCAAAAAGTATTGATCCAAAATGGAATTTCTCCTTACGCGGTTCAGTTAGCGGTTGATACATTGGCTTCCCCCATAACTAAAGATTTGGCGGAACATAAAGAGGTGAAGTTGATCGATTATACCGGCGGTTCGGCCTTTGGCGAATATATAGAGTCTTTACCAGGCAAAACTGTTTTTACTGAGAAAGCTGGAGTTAACTCGGTTATTTTGGAAAGTGTTAAGGATGCCAAAGCGGTTTTCGGGAACTTGGCTTTCAGTTTTAGTTTGTATAGCGGACAAATGTGTACCGCGCCGCAAAATATTTTTGTTCCTTCCGGGGGAATTAAAACGGCAGATGGACATTTGAGTTACGATGAAGTAGTGGCCGGTCTTTCCGATGCCGTAAAAGGATTGGCGGAAAATCCTAAAATGGGAGCCTTTGTGATGGGTGCCATTCAAAACGACACTACTAAAAACCGTGTTAATGAAACCTTGGGTGGGATAGGAGAGGCTGCTTTGGTTGCGGCTGTTGCGCCTCACCCTGAATTTCCAGATGCCCGTTTGCAAACCCCGACGGTATTAGGAATAGATGCCAATGAAAGTACATGGAAACACGAGTGTTTCGGACCTATCGTTTTTGTAGTGAAAACTGAAAATGCGCAGCATGCATTGGATTTGGCTGCAGAAATGGCCTCTGAAAAAGGTGCTATTACGTGTTTGTGTTACAGTTCAGATGCGGATTATATGAACGCAGTGGAAGAACGCATGAACGAGACGTTTACCCCAGTGAGCTTTAATTTTACGGGTGCCGCCTTTGTGAATCAACATGCGGCGTTCAGTGATTTCCACGTAAGTGGAGGAAATCCAAGTGGCAATGCCACGTTTACCGATTCCTTATATATTAACCGCCGGTTTGTGTGGGTGGGAAATCGGTTTGCCTAGATACATAAAATCGTTTTGCCTAGTTGCATAAATACAAAAAGGCCACCTCAAGGGTGGCCTTTTTTACTCAATTTAATCGATTAACCAATTATTTTGTAGCTTTGATAGTAAAGGTAACTTCGATGTCCTTAGACACGATACCGTTTTTGGCTTCGGCTTGTAATTTCTCAGACAAACTCATTTTTTCTTTGTCGTAGTTTACACCCCAATCCAAACGGTTAATAACCGCTGTTCCTACTGCGGAAACACCGTTTTCATCAACTGCTACTGTAGCAGGGAAAGAGATGTTTTTGGTAGAATCACGAAGGGTTAAGTTACCAGAGATTACGTGTGTGTAATCGCCTTCAACTTTCGCTTCAGAACCTGTGATTTCGAACTTAGCCGTAGGGAATTGTTCTACATTGAAGAAATCGTCTGCACTAAAGTGAACGATTAGTTTTTGCTTATATTCCTCAGGCATGCTGTCGGTTACCACGATGTTTTTCATATCTATGGTTACAGATCCTGCGGTGATGTTTCCATTTTCAAGACTAATAGTACCTTCTGAAATTCCGATAGTACCCGCGTGTGAACCCATGCCCACAACTTTAGTACCTTTCCATCCTAATGTGCTTTCAGATGAAACAGTGTAAGTAGCAGAACCTTCTGTAGCAGAAAGAGTAGAGTCAGCAGCACCCGCTTCAGTAGCGTTGCTTCCGCATGATGCCAATGCCAGTCCGGCAACAGCAGCGGTTAAATAAATGAATGATTTGTTCATATGTGTGTTTTTTTTGGTTTTTATTTGTTGGAACAAATTTAATGAGGATTTTTGAAACTCGGATGCCTTTTTTTTATTTTCTAGGAATCCACGGAATTTCTCGACCACCGAAGTTTTGATCTAAGAAGCGCGATAAGGTGAAAAGGTAATCCGACAAGCGGTTAAGGAATTTGATAATGAATTCGGGCAACTCTTCTATGTCACTCAAATGAACCACCAAACGTTCGGCTCTTCTACAAACACAACGGGCTACATGGCAATGTGCTCCTTGTTGGGTGGCGCCGGGAAGTATGAAATTTCTCAATTCGGGCAATAAAGCGGTAAGTCGGTCAATCTCCGTTTCCATTTTGGCTACAATTTCCTCTTCGAAAGCAGGTAATTCCATTTTGCTATGAGGTGAAGAGGCCAAATGCGAACCCACTACAAATAAGCTGTCTTGTATTTCCGCCAACACGGTTTCTTCCGTCGTTCCCCCGATAAAGCTTCGAACTAAGCCAATATGGCTGTTTAATTCATCCACGGTTCCGTAACTCTCTACGCGTATATGGTGTTTGGCTACGCGGTCGCCGCCAATAAGGCCGGTTTTTCCATCATCGCCTTTTCTCGTATAAATCTTAAATGACATTGTTTGTAATAAATGACAATTTTAATGCAAAAATGTTTTGCAAATTTCGCAAATCAATACAATTGTTCCTCAGCGAGACGCTTGAAAATTTTTCTCGGTAACTTTCCTTCGTACGCAATTTCATGCACAGCTTTTACAATCGGCATTTCCAATCCAATTTCTTGCGCTTTCTGGTATACCAAATCCGTGGCATAGTATCCTTCGGCGACCATGTTCATTTCCAGTTGGGCCGATTTGACCGAATATCCTTTTCCAAGCATGTTGCCAAACGTGCGGTTGCGGCTGAATTGAGAATAGCAGGTAACCAATAGATCGCCCAAATAAGCCGATTCTTTTACATCTCGATTTTCTTGGTGTAAGGCATGGAGAAATTCCTTCATTTCCCGAATGGCATACGACACAAATACTGCCTGGAAATTATCGCCGTAATTCAAGCCGTGTGCAATTCCCGATCCTATCGCATAAATGTTTTTCAATACCGATGCGTATTCCGCGCCTATCAAATCGCGGGTTTGCATTACCTTTATATAGCGGCAGCGCAATAAGCCCGCCAACTCCGAGGCCAAATCGTCGTTCAATGCACTAACCGTTAGGTAACTCAATTTTTCCAAGGCTACCTCTTCAGCATGGCAAGGTCCTGAAATCAAGCAAATTTGATCGAGCGCAATGCCGTGTTCTTGGCGTAAATATTCCGCGACCACCAATTTACTTTTGGGCTCTATCCCTTTAATAGCCGTAATGTATTTTTTTCCCGGGGGAAGTTTGATGTCTTGTAAAGTTTTGCCTAAAAACGCAGAAGGAACCGCCAGCAAAATCCAATCTCCAGAGTCAATAACTTCTTCCAAATTATTACTTGGATGAATTTGTTTACCAGGAAGTTCCGCTGAGGATAGATACTTTGGATTGTGATGAAACTCCTTAATATAAGAAGCGCTTTCTTCATCGCGCATCCACCAAAAGACCTCTACACCTTCTTTTTCAGTAAGGATTTTTATGAGTGCCGTGGCCCAACTTCCATTTCCAATAACACTAATGCGGGTTATAGATTTATCGCCTTCGTTCATTTGAGAATTTGCGTCGTATGGGCTTTGGTATTCACCTTTTCGATGATATCCTCTATAAGCCCAGATTCGTTAATAATAAAAGTGGTACGCGCAATACCCATGTATTTTTTGCCGTACATGCTTTTCTCTACCCAAACGCCAAACGCTTCCGCTACGCTGTGGTCAGTATCTGCAATCAAATCAAAGGGAAGCTCGTATTTGGCAATGAACTTTTGATGTTTGGCAGCCGTATCGGGACTCACTCCCAATACTTCGTAGCCCGCTTCAATGAAACGTTGGTAATTATCGCGTAAATCACATGATTCTGCCGTACAACCTGGAGTATCGTCTTTCGGATAAAAGTACAATACCAATTTCTTTCCTTTATACTGATCTAATGATACGGGGATTTCGTTCTGATTGATTCCCGAAAAATTAGGGGCGGGATTTCCTATAGTGAGAGTGCTCATATTAATATAACAAGTGTCAAAATTAAAGGTTTTCTAAAATGAAGTTCGTCAACTTCGTGAATAAATGCACGCGTGCCGCGCGATCCGAAATGCCGTGGGCGCGATTGGGATAAATTTCACTGTCGAAATTTTTACCCGAACGAATCAAAGAATTGATCATCTCGGCACTGTTTTGAAAATGCACGTTATCATCGCCGGTGCCATGCACGATTAAGTATCTCCCTTTTAAATTTTTGGTAAAATTAATGGGAGAATTTTCTTCGTATCCCTGCGGATTGTCAATGGGGCGCTGCAAATAACGCTCCGTATAAATATTGTCGTAGTATTTCCAGTGGGTTACAGGTGCCACGGCCATACCCATTTTGAAAACATCCGGGCTTTTAACCATGCAGAGCGATGTTAAATATCCTCCAAAACTCCAACCCCAAATACCAATACGTTCTTTGTTGATATAAGGCAGTCCTGCAAAGTATTCGGCCGCCATTCTTTGGTCTTCCTGCTCGTATTTTCCTAAATTCTTATAGGTGCATTTTTGAAACGCTTCTCCTTTGTTACCCGTACCACGATTGTCAACGCAGGCAATGATATATCCCTGATTGGCCAAAAATTGATACCATGAATAATAACTGTTGATATTGTTTCTGGAAATGCTGTTACCAGGACCTCCGTAGCAATGCATTAATAAAGGATATTTTTTATTGGGGTCGAAGTTCTTAGGTTTGATCATGTAGTAATTCAAACTAAAATCGGTATTAGGAACGGCGATTTCATCAAAAACAACCTCACTTACATTCATTGCGATGGCTTTTTTACGGAAGGCGGTATCATCGTGTACCTGCTTGAACTTATCGCCAATCAGAATGGTTTGATAATGCGGAGTTTCGGTCATGCAGCTGTTGATGATATACATCCATTGGGCGTTTTTAGACGTAATGGCGTACTGG
Source organism: Bacteroidia bacterium (assembly GCA_965659745.1). GTDB lineage: Bacteria > Bacteroidota > Bacteroidia > NS11-12g > UBA955 > VMCP01. Next base: position 42,441 of record CBFHXF010000009.1, on the reverse strand, counting down.
TTGCCCGATAGCGGCTTGTATTCTAAAACGCTTTTTTTGTCTTTACCGTTTAATTTGATTTGATACACATGGTCTTCCACTGTGCTGGCTTCGGTACTCGTGTAATACAGGTATTTATTTTTAGGATTAAAAGCCAAAATTGAATTTACTTGCCAATTGCCTTCTGTGAGTTGTTCAATTTTCTTTTTCGAATAATCACAAGCGTAAATATGTCGGTAACCGCTAAGATCGCTCAGATATAAAAAGGTATTCGTATTGGGTATCAAGGTGAGGGTTTCGTGGATGTCGATATACGATTCAGAACCTTCCTGAATAAGTTCCGTTAAAACATTTTCTTGGGTATTCCATAGCAATAATTCCCAGTGGTTTTGCAAGCGATTCAAACGTTGTACGCTTAAATGATTATCGGTATGCAACCATTGGAAGCGTGGAATGTATTGGTCGTTTTCACTCTGTAAGGGCAATTGCGTGTTGGTTTTACTGCGCAAATCGTACACATACACATCTACCCGCGAATTGTCTTCGCCGGCTTTCGGGTATTTCCACCGAACTTGGTTGGGATAGAGGTCGTAAAATTCATCCATCGAAAATTCGGTAACTTCGCTTTCGTCGAATTTGTAATAGGCAATGTAGCGGCCAGAGGGACTCCATTCAAAGCCTTGGCTCATCGAAAATTCTTCCTCATACACCCAATCAACAGCGCCATTGATGATTTCATTGAAGGCCCCGTCATCGGTAATCTGACTTTCGCGATTTTTACTTAAATCGTACACAAATAAATTGTTCTCTCTAACAAAGGCGACTTTGGTATTATCGGGACTCAAAGTGGGGTATCGGAGTCGGCCGGGTATGGCTTTTACTGTTTTATTTTTGAGGTTTACCACATAGGCATGAACCGAAAAGCTGTGTCGGTATATCGATTCTTGATCGGTTTCGATGAGCATGAATTCGCGGTTGTCTGATAACGTGAATTTCCCCATGGGTATGCTGTCTTTGAACCATTTGGAATGGAAAAGGGTATCGCCTGTTTCAAATTTTTTATGGGGGTTTATCAATGAAACATACCAATTAGTAGATATTCCTTTTTGAACGCCGTTTTCTTTTGCGTTTTCCTGTGTTTGGGTGCTGTTATCCACATATTTGCCCGATTTTAATAAATCCTTGCCATCGGGGGTAAAGGGGTATATGGGTCCTGCTTTGGGTCTCAAAGTACCGTTGTGAAAATCGTCTAAGCTTACATTTTGTGCGGTAATATGAGAAAAAATTCCCCCGGATAAAAAAATGAATGCGGTTGATAACAGTCTTTTCATGGTTTGAAAATTTCGAACGAAGTTACGATGTTTCTTTCTTTTGGGGAAAATTCCCTTCGGGGGAAATCAAAGAACGGCTTTGCAGCCGGGATTTTGGTTTGTGGAAGACTTGTGGGTATGCTATGTATACCCGCTGTTTTTCAATGGTGGCGATGTTAACTTAATATGAATATTTATATAGGTGTTTTGCATTTGAAATAGTTTTAAGGTTTGTACCTTTGCCGTGTTCAATTAAAACCACCAAAATAACTATTATCCAACCATGAGTCACTCTGAAGACACACATTCACATTTGGAACATCCCCAAGGTATCTCTGCTTATTACGGAGAATTGGTATTCGGACCGAAAGCCCAAAAAGGGTATCTTTCTGAAGTATCTATTGCTGAAATTCACAAAGCGGTAACGGAAGGCCATACGGTGCACCGCGACGCAGCCGACGAAATTGCAGACGGCATGAAGCGCTGGGCCTTAGATATGGGAGCCACGCATTACACGCATTGGTTTCAGCCCTTACGTGGCACTACCGCAGAGAAGCACGATAGTTTTTTCGAACCAACGGGGGTAGACAGTGGGATAGAGGTTTTTAGTGGAAAAGCATTGGCGCAACAAGAGCCCGATGCGAGTTCATTTCCTTCTGGAGGAATTAGAAATACATTCGAAGCCCGCGGATATACCGCTTGGGATCCAAGTTCACCCGCATTTATTTTAGAAAAGGGCGGGGTTCGTACCTTGTGTGTTCCTACTATTTTTGTGTCATATACAGGAGAAGCCTTGGATTACAAGGCGCCTTTGTTGAAGACCTTGGCGTTTGTGCGTAAGGCTGCTACAGAGGTTTGTCAATATTTCGACGCGAATGTGAGCGATTGTTCTGTATCGTTGGGAGTGGAACAAGAGTATTTCTTGGTTCGCGAAGATTTATATCAGGCACGTCCGGATTTGATGTATGCAGGAAGAACTTTAATTGGACATGCACCGGCAAAAGGGCAGCAAATGGAAGACCATTATTTTGGTTCTATTCCCACTAAGGTTCAGGCGTTCATGAATGATTTTGAACAACAAGCCCATAGATTGGGAATTCCCTTGCGCACCCGTCATAACGAGGTAGCACCTGGACAATTTGAGTGTGCCCCTCAATTTGAAACCTTGAATTTAGCGGTAGACCACAATACTTTATTAATGGATGTAATGGGCGCGGTGGCTGCAGATCATGGTTTGCGCGTTTTATTACACGAGAAACCTTATAAAGGAATCAACGGCAGTGGCAAACATAATAACTGGAGCTTGGTTACCAGTACCGGTGTTAATTTGCTTTCCCCCGGAAACAGTCCGCAAGAAAATTTGCAGTTCCTAACCTTCTTTATAAACGTAATTAAGGCGGTTTACGACAATGCCGATTTGTTAAGAGCGAGTATTGCTACGGCGGCGAACGATCACCGTTTGGGGGCTAATGAAGCGCCACCGGCGATTATGAGTGTGTTTATTGGCGATACCCTTTCTAAAGTGTTAGAAGATTTCGAACACCGTATTGAAGGTAATGATCACGGCCAACAGCACAGCATTAATATTCCTAATATTCCTGAAATCTTATTAGATAATACCGATCGTAATCGTACGTCTCCGTTTGCCTTTACGGGTAATAAATTCGAGTTCCGTGCGGTGGGTAGTTCGGATAATTGCAGTTCGGCGATGGTGGTATTGAATACCATTGTGGCGAATCAATTAACAGAGTTTAAAAAGAAAGTAGACGCGCAAATTACATTGGGTGTCGCTAAAGATGATGCCATCGAAGCCGAATTGCGTGATATTTTGACTTCGAGCAAAAATATTATTTTCGGTGGAAATGGATATAGCGATGAGTGGGTTACGGAAGCGGCGCGCAGAGGGTTGAGTAACGTGAAGAATACAGCCGAAGCCCTTCAAGCCTATTTGAATCCTCAAAGTGTAAAGCTATTTACCGAAAATGGCATTTTCTCACACAAAGAATTAGAAGCACGCACCGAAATTCGCTACGAAACGTATGTGTTGAGTTTGGAATTAGAGGCAAAGGTATTAACCGAAATGATCCAAACATTTGTGATTCCATCGGCTATTAAATACCAAGGTCGCATTGCCAAAGGATTGTCTGACATGAAAAATGTAGGAATCGAAACCTCGTTAATGACGGCTCAAATGGATTTATTGCGTACGTTAAGCTCTTTAATAAATTCGGCACAACAATTAAATCATAACTTGATGGAAGAAAATGAAAAGGCCTTGGCGAAAGAGCATGCCAGCGATCGTGCTTTGGCGTTCAATAACACCATCAAGCCTTTATTTGAGGAATTACGTTTGGTATCAGATGAGATCGAGCGTTTGTGCGACGATGCCGATTGGACGTTGCCCAAATACAGAGAGTTATTAACCTTGTCGTAAATGTGAGCAATATCACGGGAAATATCCTAGTGGGGTCTTTAATTTTGTAGAAAAAATAAATATGTCAGAATCAGTAGAACAAATAGAATGTTTGATCATCGGTAGTGGACCTGCGGGTTATACGGCTGCCATTTACGCGGCTCGTGCCGATATGAAGCCTGTTTTATATGAAGGTTTACAACCCGGTGGACAGTTAACGATTACCACCGATGTAGAAAATTATCCCGGTTATCCCGATGGAATTATGGGTCCAGAGATGATGGAAAACTTCAAAAAACAAGCGGTACGCTTAGGTACCGACGTGCGTTTTGGTATGGTAACTTCGGTGGAGTTTACTCCTGGCGGTCCTCAAAAAGTAATTGTAGACGGAACTAAAGAAATAAGTGCCAAGGCGGTTATAATTTCAACAGGTGCCAGTGCTAAATGGTTAGGTATTCCTTCTGAAGCGCGTTTGAATGGTAGCGGAGTGAGTGCTTGCGCGGTGTGCGACGGTTTCTTCTACAGAGGTAGCGATGTAGCGATAGTAGGTGCTGGAGATACCGCTTGCGAAGAAGCAAGTTATTTGTCTAAGATATGCAGTAAAGTATATATGTTGGTGCGTAAGAGCGAATTCCGTGCGTCTAAAGCCATGCAGCATCGCGTAATGAATACGCCTAATATTGAAATCCTTTTCAATACCGAAACGGATGAAATTTTGGGTGAATCTACCGTAGAAGCCGTGCGCGTTGCTAATAATGTAACCGGCGAGAAACGCGAAATTCCGATTAAAGGATTTTTCGTGGCCATCGGACATACTCCGAATACAGAAATATTCAAACCGTATTTAACGATGGACGAGTCGGGTTATATCATTACTGAAAAAGGCAGCAGCCGCACCAATGTTGAGGGTGTTTTCTGTGCGGGTGATGCACAAGATAAAATTTACCGTCAAGCGGTAACCGCTGCGGGTAGTGGTTGTATGGCCGCTCTAGATGCGGAACGTTGGTTGGCCGCTAAAGAAGATTAATACTTACGGAAAATCCGTATTTTCGGGGGATGAAACCGCTTATGCTCGCATGGCTGTTTTGTCCCCTTTTTCTTGGGGCACAAATCCGCACGGCCTACCTCGCCGATCCTCCATTGGAAGGCAATGAGCCCTCTATTTCAATTAATCCGGAAGATCCTGACGATATTTGGTTGGCCTATAACAATAATAAGGTGTACCATACTTTAAATAGAGGTAAGCAATGGCTGCCGGTTAAGGTAGATCCACCTCAAGGATTTTATGGAGATCCCGTGATCTATAAATCGGCCAACGGTATGGTTTATCTGGCTCATTTGGCTCAAAATAAAGACAAGCCCTATCCGCAATCTTTTGACTGTATTGTTTTTGAACGTTCTACCAATGGGGTAGAATTTCACTCAAAAGCCATCGGTAAAAATGGCAAAATGCAAGATAAACCTTGGTTTACCGTTGATGAATGGCCAGAAAGTCCGTTTAAAAATAATGTATATCTCACTTGGACGGAATTTGACGCATACGGAAGTAAATCGCCAAAAGATTCGAGTAGAATTCGATTTTGCTTTAGCGATAATCTTGGCGCTAGTTTTTCAGATCCGGTTTATATAAGCGATGTTTCAGGTGATGCCGTAGATGGCAGCAAAACTGCAGAAGGCGCTACAATTGGTGTTTTTCCCAATGGTTCTTTGATATGTGTTTGGTCCCGCAATGATACTTTATGGTACGATGAAAGTGCTGATGGAGGTCGTAATTGGGGAAAAGACAAAGTAGTAGGTTCTATGAAAGGGGGATGGAGCATAGAATCGGTTAGGGGTATGGTACGGTCGAACGGAATGCCATTCTTGTGCAGCGATAAAAAGGGCGGGATCTATGTGGTTTACGCAGCTCAATCCGATAAGGGCGATTGGGATATATGGTTTCGGTATTCAAAATCTCCGGGGGAAGACTTTGGAAAGGCTTTGCGCGTAAACGACGATAGGGGCTACGCCGATCAAGTGCTGCCCTTTGCCACTTTAGATAAAAACACAGGCACTCCAAGGGTGATTTGGTATGATATGAGAAACAGCGAGTCGGGTCGATTTTTTCAAGTGTTTACCTCCGAATTAAAGCCTGGTGGTGCATCTGTAAATGTAAATTTGAGTGCAGAACCCATTGCATTAGCGGGTAAAGAACGATTTTACGGCGACTATATTTCGTTTTCAACGGCAAAGAGCGGTGGCGGAATGGCTGCCATAACTGCGTTTGATGACAGAACACTTAGTGTGGTTATTCAAACGATAGAATGGAAAGGTAAAAGACCTAAGGCGATTAAACAGGGTCCGGTTTTGATGATCAATCCATGTGATGATTTAGATTCTGCATTGTTCTTAATGAATATGCCAAGGGAAAATTCTTTTACTTTTGAAATAAAGGCCGGACCTAAAACATACAATCAGCAGGTATATACAGCCAATGGCGATAAGGGTTTTGAACCTTCCGAATTTCAGGAAGTTTTCATTCATAAAAATCGCTTGCCTTCAGGTGTTTACAATCTTATTTTGCGTCGAAATAAAAAAGCGATCCGCAAACGATATTGGGTAGAATAAATCATGTGATTGAAAGGTTTGAAAATTGGTTGTTTAATCGGTTGTGAAATCCTATTTTTGCTTTCTTTTTAAAAAACGAGCAATATTTATTTGATATGGCAATAATACAAAGACTTAGAAACTCCAAATGGGTAGCCATCGTAATTGGTTCTGCATTGGTACTCTTTATTGTAGGGGATTGGTTAACTGGAAAAGGCAATGGACCAGTTATTGATGAAGACCGCGATGTAATCGCAATCATCGGTGATGATAAAGTGCGTGAGGCAGAGATTGTTTCTATTGCGGACAAATACTACCGAGATGAATTGGATCGCGATCCTAATTATCAGTTAGACAAAGATAAGTCGAGCCAACTTTTTCAGCGTTCTTGGTTTGATTTGCTAAAAGATAAAACCGTAAATGCCCAAATTCAAGAGTCAGGCATTGCTGTAACCGATGAAGATATCAATGAAATGATGGTGGGTTTACATCCTGAAGAGTCGATTAAAGGCGACCCATCATTCCAAACTGATAACAAATTCGACCCTAAAAAAGTAGAAGATATTTTCCGCCAAGCAAAATCTAACGCTACCATGCGCAAACAATTGGCGAGCTATGTGGATAGAATGCGCAAAGGAGAATTGGAAACACGTTATGCGACCTACTTGGGTAAAGCCCGTTCATTTACGACTAAGGTGGAACAAGCATACCAATATAAAGGCTCCAACCAAAGCGTAAACGGAAAAATATTGGCTGTGAATTTTGAGGAAATTAAAGACGGTGATGTTAAAATCACGGACAAAGACGTAGCTGAATATCTAGAATTGAATAAAGAAAAGTACAAGTACACTCAAGAAAAACGTGATTTCCGTTATGTGGTTTTTAATATAATTCCTTCCACAGAAGATACCTTAGAAGCATTGTCACGAGCAAACCGAATTGCACAAAGTTATGCCAAACAAAGCGCTAAGCCCGATACTCTGGGTGCTAGTGGTTTTGTACGTCGCGCCGATTTGAGTAACGATAAAATGCCTGCAGTGGTTAAGGATTCACTTTGGGACGCGCCTTTGGGTAAGGTGGTAGGACCTGTTTACAAAGAGGGTGTTTTTAGTGTTTTTCAAAAAGTTGCAGAGGGACAAGATACCGTTCCCATGGTGAATGTTTCGCACATACTTATTCCTTTTTCAGGGAAGTTGCCTAACGGAACGGAAATAAAAGATTCCATTCAAGCTGAAACAGAGGCGAAAAAAGTATACGACATGGTTGCCGGTGGTAAAGCTATTGCAGATTTAGCCGCAGATTATTCTTCTGATCAGGGCTCTGCCAACAAAGGCGGATCTTACGGTTGGGCTGATCCGAATCAATATGTTAATGCTTACAAAGATTTTTGTTTAACGGCCAAGAAAGGTCAATTAGGTTTGGTGAAAACCGAGTACGGATATCATATCATGAAAATGATGGAAGATGCCGACTATCGTAAGATTCGTTTTGCAATGAACAGTGTAGAGGTTGGACCTGGTAGTAATACCGTTAAATTGGTAGATGAGAAAAGCCGAAAGTTCAAAAATCAGATCGACGCATCCAATCCAGAATCGTTCGACAAAGCAGTTGAAAAATTTGCCTTGATTCCGATGGTTGCGAATGATTTTGGTACAGATCAACGTTCCATAGGTGGTATTTCGGATATGAGCGAATTACGTTCTTTAAACTATTGGTTGTTCGACAATAGTCGCACTAATAATGAGGTATCAGAGGTCTTTGCATTTCCATCGAAACATGTAGTAGTAAAACTTGAAAATGTTAAACACATAGGTTACGCTACTGTTGAAAACGCGCGTAAGCAACTTGAACCAGAGGTGCGTAAATATTTAAAAGGCAAAATACTTGCAAAGAAAATGGAAGAGGCCTTTGCTCAAGAAAAAGACTTCAACAAGCTGGCAACTAAGTTAAACGCAAATGTTGTTGAGTTGGATGTGGCGCGTTTTGGACAAGGATTTTTACCTCAAATTGGTAGTGAATTCGGACTGCTAGGTGCCGTGTTTGGAATTAACCAAGGAGTAACCACAAAAGCGATTATTGGTAAAGAATCTGTTGCCATCATCCAAATCGACAAGGTTAACGATATAGAAGTACCTACGTCGGTATTTAACGCCCCCGAAGAAGACGATTTTAGCAGTCAACCTAATTTTATGTTGAATCGTTTACAGGAAATACTTATGAAGGAAGGAAGTATTCAGGATTTCCGTTATAAGTTCGAATGGAATAACTAAGCAAAAATATTTTAGATTTAAAAAGGCTGTTTCAAATTGAAGCAGCCTTTTTTGTGAATTATTTTAGGATTTGATTCAAAGTACGGTTAAATCATAGTAAATCATTTTAAGTTTTATTTAGGAATTTTGTTGTTATTAGTATTAAACTGTACATTTCGGGCCTACTTACGGATTTAGTTGTAGGTCCACTCAAATTATAGAATTCCACTTTTATCGTAGTTTTACTTTTTTTTCAGTTGAGAATCTTCTTAAATCGCCCTACTTTTGTAGTATGTCAGTAATTACACACGAACGCTCTCTTGAAAATTTCCAAGAACAGTTTGATTATGCAATAAGTCACTATACACAACATGGCAAAAGCATTAATCAATACGATAATATTATAATTGGTGGACTCGGTGGTAGTGGAATCGGTGGGCGAATTGCCCGCGCTTATTTCATCAATGAGATGCCCGTACCGGTAGAGGTTTTTTCTGATTATCACGTACCTGCATACGCTGGAGAGAATACCTTGGCTATTTTATGCAGTTATTCTGGAAATACAGAAGAAACACTAACTATGTTTGGGGAAGCGCAAGAACGTGGTTGTGATATTATTGTGATGGCTGCCGGTGGATCGCTTACCGAATTGGCTAAAAAACATGAATTGCCTTTATACACGATTGCATTGGGATACCAACCACGAATGACATTGGGTTTTGCCTTGTCTAACTTAGTTCTCATATTAGGAGAATTGTTAGGCAAAGATTTAAAACCAGAATTGGCAAAAATTCAGGATGAATTCAAAAATCACGAATCAGCCCTTTCTCGTGCAAAAGAAATGCATGCATGTTTTAAAGACCAAATATCTAATTCTTTTGTAATTGTTACCGATGCCGCTTATGAAGCAGTGGGTATTCGAATCTGTCAACAAATCCAAGAAAATGCAAAAGGAGAGTCTTTTGTTTCAGTTTTACCAGAAGCCAATCACAACATGATTGAAAGTTATTACCAAAAAAGAGAGCATAATTTCATATTCCTCAATAGCGGTAATAACGATAGGGTTACAGCTCGTTTTGAGTTTTTATATAAATTGTTATCTGAAAAAGGCAATCGAATTTATCAATATCCAGTAAATGGCGCTAGTTTGTCTTCTTTGTTTGAAGTTATTCACGCAACCGATTGGTTGAGTATATGGGCTTCAGACGATAAAAATGAAAACAACATGGAAGTGGGCATAATTATGGATCTTAAGGGGTACCTTGCTCAAAAGTCGTAATATGCACACCCCTTTAGTTGTAACCTTTTTAGGTACAGGCACTTCACAGGGAGTGCCTCCTATAGGTTGTGATTCTGAGGTCTGCTTGAGTAATAATCCCAAAGATAAAAGACTGCGAAGCAGTATTCATCTTCAGTATAATAATAAAAGTGTAGTCATTGATACCGGACCTGATTTCCGGTATCAATTGTTACGCGAGGGTATAACGGATGTGGATGCGGTTTTGTTTACCCATGAACATCGCGATCATACAGGTGGTTTAGACGATATCCGACCTATAAATTTCAATCATAATGAAAAACGGGTTCCTGTTTTTTGCCACCAACGTGTGTTAGATGCGTTTAAGTTGCAATACAGTTATTTTTTTCAAGAATTCCCATATCCGGGTATTCCCTTGGTTGATTTTAATCTAATAGATGCCCACCAACCCTTTGACCTTTTTGGATTGTCTGTAGAGCCAATTGAGGTGATGCATTACAAATTGCCGGTTTTAGGATTTCGATTTGGCAAATTCGCCTACATTACGGACGCGAATTATATTTCGGAATTAGAATTGTCAAAATTAGTAGGAGTCGAGATTTTAGTGCTGAATGCATTAAGAAGAACACCTCATATCAGCCATTTTACCCTAGAGGAATCCACAGAATTGGCGTTAGGAATTGGAGCTAAGCAAACCTATTTTACCCATATGAGTCACCAAATAGGATTACATGAAAGTGTTTGCTCTGAGTTACCGGATGGTGTTGATTTGGCGTACGACGGTTTGAAATTGATTATTGAATAAATACAAATTTTCCTAAGGCTGTTTCGGAACCATCTTGATTAATGGCAAAAATGAAGTATACACCGCTATTGGGGCGTGTTCCATCTAAGCGATACCCGTTCCATGTAGCTTTACTTCCGTTCGATTTTGTTTGATATAAGACTCTTCCCTGAACGTCAGCAATGCGAATCTCCGAGTTCTGAGCCAAACCGTCTATGGTGATTTCTCCGTCGTATTTTGGATATACAGGATTCGGATACACTTTGATTTCTCCAAATGCATCATTGCCCTTGCCGGCATCATTTTGATAGGAGATAATTCCAAAATCAGTACCTATGAACAATTCAGAGGAGTAATCTACTTGGCCTAAACAAATGGTTCTATTGGAAAGCAGAGGACTGTTTTCTTTTGTGAAATGTTTGATAACGCGTTGGCCGTACTCATCAATGCAAAATACCCCATTGGTAGTAGCGAACCACTTCCGATTACCACCATCTACCAAAATATCGCGGATATATTCTTCTCCCATTAAGTAACCAACGGCACCATCTTGCTCTACAATGAATCGTTCTACCTTGGGGTTGGTGAATGGATTTCTTCCGGTAAATACGTTTAGGCCTTGATTTGTGCCGATCCAAACATAACCGTTATTGTCGCTCTTTACGGATAATACTTGGTTACTAACGAGTCCATTATTTTGAGATAACCGCACCCATTGATCGTCTCCAATGCTGCTAATACTATTTCCCTCATGGAAAACCCAAATGCCTCCACCTTGCATGATGAACCATTTTCTATCTTGTTTATCTATATGCAGGCCTATAACATCGTTTTCGTTGTTCCTCATGCTAAAGGATACCCACTCTCCACTCGGGTTTCTGTAAAGAAGGGCTTTATCATTATTGCGATTGACTACCCACATTCCTCCTTTTGAATCAATACCCAACCCACCAATATGGATGAACATGCTATCGTCGATTCTCTTTAATGGGGAATTGGTTTCATCAATCCTAGCGGTAATGTTTCCATTTGTAAACTCAATCATCCCGAAACTATGCGTGGCGGCGTAATATCGGTTGTTAATGGGGTTATGTGCTACAAAAATGTAATCGTATAAATTTTTACTTAATTGGGAAGGAATTTCGCTTCTCCAACCTTGTGGGTTATATAAATAGTAGCCCGAGGTGTTAAATGCGTTTCCAAACGTGGCGCTAACACCTCCACCGGCACTTAATAACCAATTTCCGGATTGGGTCATTCCAAAAATTGACCGATTCGGAGGTCCGTTGGGCCTAAATGACAATTCTCCGCTAGGATCTTTTTTAATCACTCCCGTTTTCAAACCTGTGCAAAACCAGTAAATACCATCCGGCGCTTGAGTTGCATTAATTACAAGATTGATAGGCTGCGTTTTGAGTTGTCCTAATTGATAGTTAAGGATTAATCCCGGTCTGAATACATGCAATCCTTGATTGTTTATGAATACATCAACGATTCGTTCTGGAGATACATAAAAAGGGGTATGCTTTCCGTTATAATAGGTATATAACGTTTTTTCTGATTCGTAGATTAAGGTATCATTCCAATTGTGTAGATGGAAAGGAAAAGGAATTTCTTTAAGGGTGTTCCATTGTTGGTAATCATTAAGATTAACGAGAGGATTCCATGGTGCCGAACGAATTTTATCTGTTGTAGCGATGTAAATGGAATCTAACACCACACATGCACTTTTAACAGCTACCTGGGTCCCTAAATCTCCAATTGAAGTATAACTATCGCGAATTTCAAATTTGTTGAGATCCAGAATCAAAATTCCAAATTCCGTAGTGACCAATGCATCATTTCCCACAAATGAAACGGTATTTATTTGTTTATTGCCTTGAAGGGGTTTGTTTTTAAATCCTAATACAGGAACAATGCGTTGGTCATTGATCAACAAATCAATTCCTCCATCTATATAACCAATTACCAAAATGTTCTTCTGTGCATTGAATTTCATGGCAGTGATTTCTTCTGCTTGAAACCCATCCGTTTTACGAAGGATGGTCATTTGTCCGAAATTATCGGTCCTCCAAATTCCGTTATCCGTCGCGGCATAAACATATTTTTGTGTGGACTCGCAAAATTTGGGGGCGTGGTAGCTCAAATGCGTTCGCCAGGTGCCAGTAGGAATAAGGGTTTGGTTTTGAGCGAATAAATTTCCCCCGAAAGAAAGAATAAGGGTAATAAGGATATTTTGTAAGCGCATATTTCCCAAATTGAAACTCATGATTAGTTAAAAGTATAGCGCAGTTCTAGTCCGAAATCAGTGAGTGATGTGTAAAATTGTGTGGCGATTTTCGGATCCATGATATTCCTATTATAGCGCGCCGCTAAATTGATTTTTTGATTGATTTGATAGGTGATTGACGGGGTGATTCTGATATTAAGCATACCGGCGGTATATCGATTTACGTCTACATCAATTTTACGGATAATAGTGGTATTGTCGCTCACGCTTACGGCTAAATCAAATCGGAAATCGTTAGGTAGATAAATGCGACGTCCTTTTCGCTTGATGGGTAAGTTCATACCTGTTACTCGATATCCGGCATTTAGGGTAAACTCATTTTGTCGCATTTCGGTTAAATTGAAACTCGCTGCGAATAATTTGAGTACCCGGTTTCTTTTGTATTCCATGCCCAATGTCCAATTGTTTTTAGTTGTGAAGTTTAATCCAATTAACGGGAAGAAACCTTCGGTTATGGTAACATCGGCAATTTGATATTTAGGGGTTAAATCAGAGCCCGATTCGGGTACTTCATTTTCATCAAAGCGCAAGTTACGTTGGTAATTTCCAACCGTATAAGTGCCTTTGTAAGCATGTTTGATATTGATATTGTTGAAAATGTCACTTAAGAAAGGCAATTTGGATAAGCCATTGTAATCGATATTCCAATTTGGCATGGGCAGGGTTGGGAAAATACCGAGCTCAGATCTACCCACATCAGATCCGCTGTAGGCCGAATAAAATCCGCCTAAAATTACATCCTGCGACGTTTTGCTATATCCGAGTGGAAAGGCAGTGGCGGTATCGATCACCAGACCATTAAATCGGGGGTCTTGCAATTGCAATCGGCTCGCTACGGTGTATCTGTTAGATAAAAAAGCATCGAAAACCGGATTGGGGTGGTTTTCGTTTTGACTGATGTCTTTTACGAAATGGGTTGACAAAAACAGCCCTGATATGGAGAACGTTCCAGTTTCTGTTAAACCTTGATCCATCCATTGGGTTCCGTCGTATTTAAAAATACTCTGAATACCTTTGGTAGAGTTACGTAAGAAACTAAGTCTAATTCTGAAATCCTTCAAGGGCTCTATGGTTACGTTACCAGTGAAGTTTTCGGTAATGTTATTTTGATAGAAATTGGCTTGTCGGGTATCGTTTCTTAATGCACCGCTTTCCGCCATTTTATATCTCATATTGGGGTCTTGTAAGCCAAAAACAAAACCAATACCCGGTTCTGCATGCCGGAAATTATAACCAAAGTAATCGGGCCTGTGAGCAAATCCGGGAAGTTGGGTATTCTCTTTGCGATTGATATTGATATTGGCGTTCTTAAACATGGTTAAGAAGTCGCCCACAATTATTTTGAAAGGATGCGGCGGCTTCATGGTCGTTTTACCACGTTTTAATGCACTCGCATTTTTATCATCATCTTCGTTACCATCGGGTTTTTCTATTACCCTTTTGGGTTTACGATAATCGCGCAACCAAGGAATTTTAGAATATAGTTGGGCAAAATTTAATTGGGTGGTAATATTAATATCTTGGCTATTTTGCAAGGTATTTCCCAGAGTGGTAAATGCGGGCGGAGCTTGTTTCCATTCAAAACTACCACTGTAATTGGCGCTGGTATTGATCCATTTCAACCAGCCAATCTTTGAGAAAGGTAGGGTATAGGTTAAGTTTACAGATTGATAAAAGCGGCTGGTTCTACCAAAACCTTTAAATTCGGAAAGAATAGAATCTTGCTTCTCTCTTGAATCAATTTTACCAAAAGGTTCTTCAATACGGGCTTCCACGTTGGCAACATAGTTCAAGTTAATGGAGCGCGTTAATGGATACGCCATATTGTAATTCCGATTCAACGTAAAGTTTTTATCAAATAATCGTGGATTTATCTGCTTGAAATTATTATTATTTCGGGCTTGATTTTCACTGTACAGTCGATTAAGCTGCATCTGAGAAGTAAACGAAGACGGCACCAAATTGAAATTGAAGTCTCGTATTAACTGCAGGTGTTTGCTCTTTATTTTTTTGAATGGGGTAAAGAATTTGGTATTTAAGGCATATGCATACCCCAATGTAGCTTGAGTGGTATTTAAGAAATACTCTTCAATTTGTTGGTTACGACGGTAATTGCTTTGGTAGCTGTAACTACCATTAAAGTTAGAAACGGCCCAGGGCATGGGTTTCTTGTTGCCTGGACGTGCAATTTTAAAGTTGTTAATATTAAAACTAAATAGAGAATTGTAATCTTCGGCGGCTTTTCTTATAGATTCTCTCAAGGATTCGGAAGAAAGCGCGGCAAGATAATTCTCTAAATGGATATCGGGATTTAATGGGTTGAATTTTGGCCTAACGAAACTTTCTGACCAACCCAAATACATTGGAATACTCACACCGGCTTCGGCTGGAAAGAATTTGCCCAATTCTAAGTTGGTGGCAATATCATAGTTGTAATTATTCGTTAAGCTTCTGTCGTTAAGTTTTTTGTCTACATCACCAAAACCAATAGTTCGAACAGAACCCGCTAAATTTAACTGACCGAAATCGGCCAACTGAGCTTGAACGTTAGCGAGGGCCGCCCAACCTCCAGAGTTAGCAATGTCTTTCACTCGGAGTTCATTGGTCCAAATTTCAAAACACTTGGGTGTGGCACTGTTGTTTTTTACCCCAATCATCATAACACGAACGTTACTCAAATCGGGTAATCCCATTACGGTAATTTTCCCTTTTTCTAACGGTTTGATATACGGGGCCGTCATAGGCCAAGCATTATTTTGTCGGTCGATTTTTAAATCGTATAATTTCTGAAATTCAAGGTCTATAAAGTTCTCGTTAGGCCAAATTAAATTATCTGCTCCGGAGGTACTTGAACTGATAAATCCACGGGTCATTTTGAGGGGAACCTCGTATTCGTAGTAGTTATTGGTTAAGTCGGTTCCAAATCGCATTATAATTGACACTTCGCCGTCTTCGATGGTATTAGGTTCGTATTCTTCCGCATGCACATACATTTGCATTCTGGAATAGTTACGAATATCGTATTGAACCGTTTTGAAGGCACCTCTCGCATCTCCAGGCATCAAGTTACATGTCACCAATGATAAAGCTTGTTCGTTCTCCAATACAGTACCCAATGTAGCCATATTTTGAACTCTTTCGATACCGGGAGGGGTTACATATGCAATCGGACTTCTTTTGCTGTTTTCTTCCAAGTTGACCGTACTTACCACAAACTTGGTTCCATCGTTAGGGTCGGCCGGCACCACCACTCCAGGAGTTTTCAGAGAATTGGTATACCTGCGCCAATCGGCTCTAACCATATTGATGTAGCCAAAACGCATAACAGCCGGATCATTAAATTGAGTAAGTACCATCCGCATGAAACGGATACTCTTAAAATCAGAAATATTACCATAGGCTTTTTCAAATTCCCGAACTGGAATTTTTAATTGGTACCATTTGATTTCCTTTTGTTGTCCGTTTCTTAAGGTTATGTTGTTACTGGCAATATCAGCCACATAGTTTCTTCCAATTTGTAAATCTGCAGCAGAAATTTTTACCCGATATTGATAATAATCCTCGCTTTGATTCATGGTGAAATCGCGATTTATATCTTCATAATCGGGTTGTGTAGACGATGACTTGGGCATGTCGGCGTACTGTCCGGTAAATGTTTCGGTTGAGTTATTGCCTTGCATGCCTTGGTAACGACCGTATCGCTGCACAATATCTGCATCACTTTGGGTATACTGCTCCTCTAAATAATGCACGAAATTATCATTCGAAGGATCTAAAACGGCTTTTTGATAAACGGGCGCATTGGTTCCAAAATTCAATTCCAATTGCTTGATATAAACACTATCGAAAAACGCTCGTTCTTCTTCATCGTTAAGGCCGTCTAATCCTAAATCTTGTCGATTTCTCGAATTAGCGTCGTTATCAAAAGCGAAATTGATCTGTGGACTTGTGGCAATCAAACCAAACTGACTGGTATCAATTTCTTGGGTATTGTTAGGATTGGTGGGCAATCCATTTTCAAAAGATTTACGCCTATCGGGCAGTATGTCTTCACTCACATTTCCCAAATGAAATAATAATTCTCCTTGTAGGTTAGGGTTGTCCATTAATGGATCCATCAACCAAATTTCTACGTAATCAATATTCGCCGCTTCAAAATCATTTTGATCTACGCGACGCATAATACCCGCCCAACTTTTGCGTGGATTTAACAATTTACCGTCGCTATCAATTTCGTTATCGTTGTAATTATAATTGTACAATCCTCGTTCATAAGGGTCAAAAGCCAAATCTAAAGTGGGTAAAATAGTGGGGGTTCCTTGGGGGAAATTTCTTTCGGGGAATACTTCGCGCTGATCAATTTGTCGCATGTAAGGATTCGACAAAATTTCATCCACTCTGTTTTGGATGTTTTCTGGCATGTCTGCATCTCTGTAAAACAATTGATCAATGGTATAATAGCTCAGTTTGGCGTGTTTGTTCAACCATTGAAACTTGTTACTCAATGCCGCATCTGGAAATAAGTCGGGTTGTTTTTGAGGGATACTGGCTACGGTCCAGTTACCCACTACTTTAAAATCGTTTTGAAGTTCGGCCGCTTCGAAATCCTCTAAATTTGAAACCCCGCGTTGGTCGCCCTGTGAACGGTGATTTCCCGGGATAATTTGGGCGAATTCGGCATAAGCGGTTATGTTAGATATTTCTTTGGTTTCCAAAAAAGGAAGTTTATCGATGAGCTTGGTTAAAAATCGCGACTTTGAACTATAGGCAATATCGGCTCCGAAAATGGTATTTAACAGGGGTTCTTCGTTGAAATTGGTTTTTGAAGTCAAGGGTCTTTCGTACATGTGCAGCAACGTCGCCCCCAATTGTAAATTCTTAGAATATTTATGCTCTACACGGCCTCCCAACAACGTTTTCTGTTGTATGTTGAACATACTCTGTCCGTCGGCAGACGCCCGAATCTCTGCACCCCCTTGTAATAATCCCTGGTTGATGATCCGCACTCGCCCCATCGCATAGTCTACCTCATAATCCATTCCCTCTTGCAGCGGCCTTCCATTAGCCGTTACGCGCACAGAACCTCTTTGTAAATTGGTGGTTCCTAAAAATAATTCTGCACCATTGGAGCTTTTAAAGCTGCCTTGTAAAAAGAATTTATTATGTTTTACGTCTTGCTTGGCTAAAAACTTGGTAGAATCATACAAGGCATCGTAACAATAAAAGTCAGCCAAATCGGTTCGATTTTCAAATTTATTTCGGAGGAAATCACCGAACGGCTCTACCACAGGGAAAATCACACGGGCCGTTTTTTTCTCTATGGTAATGCCCTCTATTGCGTCAAAGATTCCATCGGGCTTGGCTTCCTGTTGTCGATTTAATTTATCTAAACCTAAAACCCGAATCAAAGGTATTCCGTTTGCCAATTGCGGTAAATTGGCATTTCCCACGGGCATATAATTATAATCGGCCCCTGAAGTATCATCGGCGTAAATAACGTTGAATTTGAAATCCTCTAGACTTAAGGAATACGTATTCAAACTATATACGTTTTTCATCATCAAGTCCCAAATTGGCAATTGGGTCCGGATGGTGTTTCCCTTTAACATTTTAAGGAATAACAATCGTTGGTCACCTGGAGGTATGTCGCGCGAAAATTCACCCACTTGGTAGGTAGTACCATTATAGGTGTATTCAAAAGCTACCGCGAGAATTTCATCGTTATTTAGCGGCTGATTTAATGAAATATAACCCAATTGGCTGTTTAGCGTAAATTCAGTACTTTTTAATTGTCGCGCATAATTCAATAAATCAAAATCAACCGTTTGCTCAAAGTTTGGAAAAACAGAGAAAGTCTCGTCGATAGCCGATCCCAATTTACGCATACCCACATTGTTTTCGATACTCGAGAATAGGCTATTGGCGAAATTGTCTGCAGCGGGATTTGGGTTTCCACCTAAATTATTACGGTAGGGTTTGGGTTCTCCCAAATCCATAAAACACAAAATATCTCTTGGCGTTTCTACATTCGCATTACGGTTGGTAATCCAAACTTCCACCCGGTTTACAATTACGCCGCTGGCTACTATGGGCAAATTCTCTAAAGAGCGGTCGTAGTTTTCACGGAAAAACTGAGATAAAAAGAAATGACGATTTTGGTCGTAGTTATCGGCCGTCATCTTGAATTCATTCATCTGAGCCCCACCTTTTAAGACCGTTTCGGTGCTTTGGCCTCTATTTTGTGAGAAGACGGTTTTGATGGTGGTTTTTCCAAATTGCATGCTATTGGCAAAACCAAACAAATTATTGGCTGGCTTAATCAATTGGGTAGGTAAGTTTAAATTAACGTTACCCACTTGTACGTCCTTTAAGATTCCATCAGGCTTTCCTTTCCAGCCCAAATTAGTTTGGTTGTCAAAATCGAATTGGGCTTCGGTATCGTAATTGATTCCTAACTTAACAAATTCGCCAATATTTCCGTTGGCAGCAATTTGTAATTGTTGGTCAAATACGGGTACAAAATATTTCTGTTGACGTTTGCTGTAGTTGGGATTGCGGTATTCGTTAATAGTTCCGCCTAATTTTACCATGGCAGATCCCGTTAATTGGAAATCTACTCCACCGGCACCAAAGATTTTTGATACGGCGGGATTTCCTAATTCTGCTTTTATATATTCGGTAATACCCCCTTTGGTTATGGCTTGCGAATAATCAGTATTCTGAGATTTGGTTCGGTTGTAAGAAGCGTTATTCTCGGCATTTTTCTGTTGGAAGTATTCCGTCACAGATAAAGATTCTCCTGTTGGATAGCTCAACGAGCCTACCTGTTTGAATGCCTCGTATCTATTAGATTTAGGATTGTATTTCCAAGTTAAATTTAAGGGATCGTCTAAGTCAATGTTGCTAGATTCCTGTTTATTCGGGTCGTTTACACCCGACTTTTTAACTTTATATGTAGTTTTTGATGAATCGGACTGGCTTAATAGCGGTTGTATTCCCCCAAAAGAAAATAGAAACCATATTATCCCCAACAAAAATCGTTTTCCTACTATAGATTTCACCACAAGCGCGCTATGTTTTTCGTAAACCCGCAAGTTACAATATTTTTAAGGAATTCTTAATCAATTCTTCAACGGTGGCAAGCGCTCCCAAATCCTTGCTGACTTTGATTAAGGCCTTTTCAGCCGCTGCTTTTGGATAACCCAAAACGCTTAATGCGGTTAATGCCTCGCTCATTTGGTCGGTGCTACCACCCAAACCGGGTAATGTACCTGCAAATTTCTTACCTGTGAGCTTATCTCTTAATTCCAAAACAATGCGTTGGGCTGTTTTTTCACCTATTCCTTTGATGCTTTTTAATAGTCCTACATTGCCATTGAGGATTCCTTGTGTAAGGGTTTCAGGATCTAAACTCGACAACATTATTAGCGCTGTGTTATTTCCAACACCGCTAATAGAGGTCAACATTCTAAACATAACCCGTTCGTCGGGGTCCGAAAATCCGTATAGCTGAATGGCAACGGGATTCTGATTCTCTACTTTAAAAACTTGATCTATAAACAAGCGAACTCTCGGATTTCCTTTTATGGATTCGAATGTGTTTAGACTGATATGGGTGAGATAGCCAATTCCTTGGCATTCAATAACCGCGTGTGTAGGTGTAAGGGATTCGAGGTTGCCTTCTATGAATTCGTACATGGCTGAATTTAGGTATAACGCTTTACCCTAACAAAATAGTTTATCAAACCAAAAAAAGTCATCAAACCTAAAGGAATAAGCATCGATAGCCATTGCCAATAAGACCTTTCAGAACGTATTTTATCGGGATCTAATAATCGCACCCGGCGTTCTTTAGAACGGATTTCAATGAGTCCATTATCGTCGATAAGATAATCTACACAATTCAATAAGAATTTCTTATTAGCAAATGTGAACTGACTGATTTTATCATAACCTGTAGGATAAGATCCACCCCGCGTATCTACCGGATTTCGAATGATATCGGCATCTGCTACCACGATCATTTTACTTTTGCCATTTTCGATATACGGCACATTGCCGTACTTTTTCATGTATTTATATCTCGATTTAAAACTGCCTTCTAGTAAAACGGCGGCTATTTTCTCACCCGAAGCAAACTGTTTTCGAGCTTCGGCATCACGCATTTGCATGTAAACAGATTCTAAATCAATAGGAGCTGGTGTATTAATGATTTTTGAGTAAGGAGAAGATACCAATAGGGGGGTGATTTCTAATTCTGGACGTATCTTAGGTTCCATATGCGCCGGAAATTGCGTCCAAACCGCCCCAATGTTTTTACTAATTGGGTGATTCAGTGCGCTGCCTTGCAATAATGGGAAATAAGGGAAATCTACGAGTTCCATTCTCCCAGAAGCAGGAATGGGAATTCGATTGCAATTTAAATCGGCTAAAAGGGTGTTTTTAAGCACCACTCCGTAATGGAATAAGGTAGATTGAATATTCTCAAGATTGCGATTTAAAGCCAATACTTGCTTGTAGTTTCTAAAACTGTCAATCTCCATATGAACAGGATCTATTAGCCACATGACCTTGCCGCCCTTCATCAAAAATTGATCAATCAGATAGAGTTCTTGATAACTGTAATCTTGAATGGGCTTGATGATTAATAATAAATCGTTTAAATTCAATCTGCGGTGAAGTCCATTTACGAAAATTTTATCGGCATTCTCAGGATTTTTTGCGATTTCATCTGCCCAAGGTCTTGCTGCCTCAGGGTCGCTAAAATTTAGATTTAATGAAGAAATCTGATAATACTTCATCAATTCACGAGCAAAACTATTAACCTCAGGGCCTATCATTTCGCCGTTTCCATCGGCTACTACGATTCGTTTCGTTTTTTCGGAAGCTACTTGTCTGAGTGCATTGGCAATTTCATATTCGATATTGTCTATGGCTTTGTTGATATTTTCATCAGGAGTTTTAGCCACGTCGTATTCAAAGAAATTGACACTGCCGCGCTTTTCTCCATAAAACAGTTCCGCCCCTGGTAATAGGTATTTGATGCGTGTTTCATCGGCATTTTCTTTATCGATATCCCGCACGGGTTCTATCCCTCGTTGAACAAAATCTTGGAGCACTTCCTCCATTTCGTTTTCGGTAAGCCCTTTAATGGGGTCAATGATTTCGAGTTCTATTTTTTGTCCGCTGGCTTCGCGAAACTCTAACATTAAATCTCGAATTTCTAGTTTTAGGCGTTTGAATCGCGCCGACATCTCACCGTCGAGATATAGTTTTACAAATACCGGTTCTTTTAAGCCCTTGGCCAGGTTTTTACTTGTTTCACTTAAGGTGTATCGCCGTTCTTCTGTAAGGTCAATGCGTTGGTAATAAAGATTTCCCAAAACATTTACGATAACAACAACCAATAACAGAACTCCAAAGTTCAGGTACGATTGTAATCTGCGGTTTGTGTATTTCTTTACCATTTTCTGCTTTCAAAAACGAGTTGGGTGAAACCTAAAAAAACAGCGGTAAATCCACCGAAATAAACAACATCGCGGGTGTCTACCACGCCACGACTGATAGAATTATAATGGAACTCTAAACCAAACCACGATAAACTGCGCCCTACGGAATCTAAGAAGCTTACATCTCCTAAAAGAGACAATACGCTATAGAAGAAGAACGAAATAACCATAGAGCTAAGTAGGGCTACAATTTGATTGTCTGTAATCGAACTGCTGAAGAGGCCTATTGAGGTGTAACATGCCGATAAAAGCAATAAGCCCAAATAACTACCTAACATAGCACCCCAATCAACATTGCCCACAGGACTTGCGAGGTTCTTTATGGTATACGCATAAACCGTGGTAAGTAATAAAGCAAATGCGATTAAGGTAATGGAGGCGAAAAATTTCGCCATAATAATAGCCGTATCTGATATAGGTTTGGTGGTTAAAATTTCTAG
The DNA here is from genome assembly GCA_965659745.1 of Bacteroidia bacterium. Lineage (GTDB taxonomy): Bacteria > Bacteroidota > Bacteroidia > NS11-12g > UBA955 > VMCP01. The sequence continues at coordinate 19,623 of CBFHXF010000009.1, read as the reverse complement.
GGTTCCTAATCTTTTTTCATCGGCGATACTCTTCATGGTAATAGCCGAAACTAAGAATATGAGGATATAAGGGGCAATGTCGAACATTACTTGTAATGAAGCGATTCCCAAATCAAATACATTGTTGCCGTCTACAAACCATAAAAATAGGCCTGTTAATACCAAATACACCCCAATTACTATGTAGGCAATTAAAGAGCCTAGATAGCTTCTTATTTCTTTTTTATAAAGCGTCCACATTTTGGGTAAGTTGTTTGAAAATGTCTTCCAAAGACGTTTGATATTTATTTTTCAATTCCTTTAAATTATCATCCGCAACAATATTTCCGCGGTTTATCATAATAACTCTTTCGCACATGGCCTCAACTTCCTGCATAATGTGCGTGCTGAGCATTACCGTTTTTTCTTTGCCTAAATCGGTGATTACATTGCGCATTTCTGCAACCTGAATAGGATCTAATCCACTAGTAGGTTCGTCTAAAATTAACACTTTAGGATTATGAAGGAGGGCTTGTGCCAATCCAACACGTTGACGATACCCTTTTGATAATTGTCCGATTTTTTTATGTTGTTCTGGACCCAATCGTGTGATTTCAATAGCCTTTTTTACCGCAGAAGCCGCTTCGTTAACTTGAGAAAGTCCAGCCATAAAGCTTAGATATTCTTTAATATACATTTCCGGATATAACGGATTGTTTTCCGGGAGGTAGCCCACGATTTTTCTAACGTCTATACTGTTTTCTACGAAGTCAATACCGCATACTGTGCCTCCACCAGCGCTTGGTGGAATAAATCCAGTTATCATTTTCATGGTGGTAGATTTTCCCGCACCATTTGGACCTAAAAAACCAACGATCTCTCCTGTATGTACTTGGAAATCTATTTGGTTAACAGCAATTTGCTTGCCGTAGGTTTTGCTGAGTTTTTTTACTTCAATGCTCACAGTTCTATTACAAATTTACCGATTACGGGTGTAATCCCGTTTCATAAACGTAAAAGTTTAATAATATCGTTTGCTTTTTTGACTGAGGGGAACGTCAAATGTTCCGGCATGTATTTGGGAAACGGTTGATTTTAGGCACCGGTTCTCAAAATCGATGAAAACTTCTGGATCGATAGGACGTCCAAGAAAACGAGTTTCAAAATGCAAATGAGCGCCTGTTGAACGCCCTGTACTTCCTCCTAATCCTATTAAATCCCCGGCTAAAACGGTGTCGCCATGCTGTACATCGCGCTTTTTTAAATGCGCATACAGGGTTTCTAGTCCGTTGAAATGGCGTATGATAATAAAATTACCATACGCTTTATGGTATTTACTCACCCTAACCACTCCATCAAATGCAGCCAATACAGTATCACCCCAGTCTAATTGTAAATCGATTCCCGAATGTACCCTGCCTTTTCTCCAGCCAAAAGTGGAATTTACTTTACCCGGATGTGGAAATTGAAATCCACAATGGCTATCCGCAATAACGATGGCCAGGGTGTCTTTTAAATTTTCAATTGAATATCGGTATGGATTCAAGGATTCAAAGTCAAAGCCGTAATCGAATGAAAGTTCGGGATAGTATTTGGGGGAAATTTCCTCAATGCTGGGTATTATGTCATTTTGTAGACTGTCGTTAATTGAATTCCCCCGAGAAAAATTACAAAAAAACAAGGCTACGAATAATAAACCCCATGAGAAGAATTGTTTATTTAAGTAGTTGGAGTGCTTCATTAAGATCTTTTTGAATTTGGATTTTTAGTGAATCCAATCCATCAAATTTACGTTCTTTTCGTATAAATGACTGCATGTTGACTTGGATTCTTCGATTATATAAGTCTTTATCCAGCCCAATGATATGGGCTTCGATGCTCCGTTCTTGCCCGTCTACGGTAGGCCGGGTGCCAATATTCATCACAACGGGATATTTCACTTCATCTATGAGTGTAGTTGCCGCATATACGCCATTTGGGGGTGTTAATTTATGGGGGTCTTCTACCTCGATGTTAGCCGTTGGAAAGCCAATAGTACGGCCTCTTTTTGCGCCGTGAATGACCGTGCCACTTAGCGGATATGCGTATCCCAATAGTTCGTTTGCCATGGATAAATTACCTTCAGTTAGATAATTCCGGATTCGAGTGGAGGATATGGCAATGTCGTCGATTTCTTTAGCGGCAATTTCTTTGACCGAAAAGTGATAATTTTCAGATAGGGAGGTGAGGGTATCGAATCTGCCTTCTCGGTCTTTGCCAAAACGATGGTCGTAACCCACAACCATACTTTTTGTGCCAATGGCATCACAAAGAATGCGTTCTATAAATTCTTTCGGACTGTATTGGGAAATTTCTTTTGTGAAAGCCAGTACCAGAACCACGTCTATGCCTAGATCAAGCACTCTATGGGCCTTTTCTTCAATAGAGGTTAGAATTTGCGGACTCCAATTTTTGGGTTGAACTATGGTTCTTGGATGGGGGTGAAAGGTAAGCAACATGCTGGGAAGATTTTGTTTTTTGGCTTCCTCCAAAACTTGATTTAAAACCTGCTGATGCCCCCTGTGCACGCCATCAAATGTACCTTGTGTGAGTACAAAACCCTTGCTTGTAAGATTTTCCAAGCCAAAAACGACGCCTTTATCCACGAGGGTGCAAAGTTCGGAATAAACCCTATTTTTGCAAAGCATGATTCGATATTTTACCTACTTCTTATGTCTGTTCTCTTCTTTGAGCCATTCCCATGCTCAAATTGGGGGTACGGGTATCATGCCTATAATGAGTTTGCCACTTCACGCGCGTTCCATGGCTTGGGGCGGATATTTGCTAGCACAACCGCTCAGCGATGTGCAGTATGCTTTAGATAATCCAGCCCTATTAAACAGTAGTTTGCACGGCCAATACGGTGCCAGTTACGGTACCGTAATACCTGGCGTGAAAATTGGTGGTGCAGGTTATGCGCATGCGCTAAAAGGAAATCAGAACGTATCTTTTCATGCCCAATATTTGGATTATGGACGAATGTCTTCTTTTGATGCCGGAGGAAATTCTTTAGGGGAAATTACGGCAAACGAAATGAAATTTACCTTGGGGTACTCCAAAGAATTTGATTCGCGATTGGTCTTAGGAGCCCAAACAGGATTTGCCTATTCCGTTTTAGGTCCTTTCGTTTCAACTGCGGCAATGATAAACCTTGGAGCCCATTATTCGCGAAGCGATTCGGGAGTTCATTTCGGACTCACCGTCAAGAACATCGGTCGCCAATTGGTTACCTATCGAGGCGCTGATCGCGAACCTTTGCCCTTTCAAATAGCTCTAGGCGCCTCCTATAAGCCTTTGCATATGCCTTTCCGATTTCATATTGCGTTGCATTCGTTGCAGCGTTTTATGGGCATTACCTATAATCAATATTTAGCGAGTAGTGTTCTGAATTTGGGTAATGAAGAAGTGGAAACACCTTCTGCGGCGCTTTCGGAGAAAATTACCCGTCATATAGCCTTTGGCGGAGAATTGGTAATGGGTAAGCATTTAGGTATATTAATAGGATACAATCACCAAAGAAGAATGGAAATGGCGCCAGAAGTTCGCGGTGGACTTACAGGATTTGGTTGGGGCGTTCGCTTCAAAGTGTGGAAATACCACCTTACCTATTCGAGTGCCTCTTTGTTTCCCGGACAAAATACCAACACATTCAGCCTTTCGTTAATACCCTCGTTTTACCATTAATTTCATGTTATTAAAAATCAATATTGCTATCGACGGACATAGTTCCTGCGGAAAAGGCACACTCGCAAGGCAACTTGCCGAAACGCTGGATTACACGTTTATCGATTCTGGGTCTATGTACCGAGCCGTTGCCTTATATTTTCTAGAAAATGATATCATTAGTTCCGATGCGGAACAAGTTAAAATGGCATTAAAGCAAATACGCTTGGAATTCCTTAAGAATAACACCACAAACAGATTTGAAATTTATTTAAACGGGAAATCGGTGGAACAGCGTATCCGACAAATGGACGTTGCATCCATTGTAAGTGAGGTGGCCGCGTTATCAGTGGTGCGGAAGGAACTTGTTAAAATGCAACAAGATTTAGGAGCGCAAAAAGGGGTCGTAATGGACGGTCGCGATATTGGGACCGTTGTATTTCCAGATGCAGAATTAAAGATTTTCATGACCGCGGATGTTGAAATAAGAGCGCAGCGCCGTTTTAAAGAATTACAAGCGGCAGGAACGGAAATCCAATTCGAAGACGTTTTGGAAAACTTAAGTACCCGCGACAGGATTGATTCTAGCCGTGCAGATAGTCCACTAACGCTTACAAATGCCTATCGTTTACTAGATAATTCGCATATTTCACAAAAAGAACAGTTGGAAATTGCCTTAGATTGGGTAAGCAAAATTCGAAACAATGATAGAATATCGTAACTTTGCGAAATGAGAAAAAAGCTCGTTGCCGGAAATTGGAAAATGCATAAAAATCTGACTGAAAGTCAGGCGTTGATCACAGAAATTAGAGGAATCGTACGCGATGAGTTTCGCCAAAATGATGCTGAGATCGTGATTTGTCCTACGGCATTGGCACTTGCCTCTTCCGCTCGCTTAGTGGAGGGCAGCGAAATTCGCATCGGGGCTCAGAACGTAAACGAACACAAAGAAGGTGCTTACACCGGAGAGTGGTCAGCATCAATGTTAAAGAGTGCCGGCGTTACCCATGTCATTGTTGGACATAGCGAACGCCGTCAGTATTACAATGAAACCGATGAAGCGTGTGCATTGAAAAATAAGGCCGCCATTGCAGAAGAATTAGTGGTTTTATATTGCGTAGGAGAGAGTTTAGAACAAAGAGAATCCAACTCGCATTTTGATGTAATCAAAACCCAAGT
>CBFHXF010000009.1:8341-14666 GCA_965659745.1 Bacteroidia bacterium | reverse complement strand
GTAGAAAATGGTTTGGAAGGAATTACATCCGAGGAAATGAGTCATGTGGTGATAGCGTATGAACCTGTTTGGGCCATAGGAACCGGTAAAACAGCGAGTGCAGCACAAGCCCAAGAAGTGCATGCATTCATTCGCGGACTGATTGATAGTAAATACGGTCAATCTGTCGCACAATCGGTGCGCATTTTATACGGTGGAAGCGTGAAGCCCGATAACGCAAAAGAGATTTTCGGTCAAGAAGACATAGACGGAGGTTTGATTGGAGGCGCAAGTTTGAAGCCTCGCGATTTCTTTGATATCATCAAAGCAGCTCAGTAATTTTTCAAAGTATCTGCGATTCACACATAACCAAATGTGTGAATCGCTCTATGATTAACGCACTTTAACGTAAGTTGATGGGTTGGATATCTTTGAATTCACTCAATTAATAATAACGCTTACTTTTTTTCGTTTTATCTTTACAAAGTCTATGAGATATCTAAGCTCCATCTTAATTGCCCTTATATTTTTTATTCAAAATCCCTTACAGGGGCAAGATGCCCGCCGATTCAATAGCGATCCCGTTATTTTTATCACGGAATTAAAGGAGAAGTACTCCAATTTAAAGGATAAGAAATCCCTAGATGCTTTTGAGGCATTTCATAACAACTGGCTTAACGGGAAATACAATCCAGAGCAACAGCGCTATTTGATCCGGATGTCGAATAAGATGCTCGACCAAGGGATGTCGCTTACGCCTTATTTTGAGCTGTTTTACGCGGATTATACCCGCAGTTTGGAGTCTCGCTTCAATAAAGATTTGCTACAACAATGGATGGGTATTGCCACCGAACTTGTAGAACAATCGAACAAAGAATACCTTGATTTTTTGACTTTAACGGAGGGCTTGTTCAAAGAAAATAAGTTGCACCAGCAAAGTACCCGATATTGGCAATTTGATTCTACCAGGTATGATTTAAAAATGATCAAAGGCCGCTTGGCGGTTGTGTTTGAGGAAGCCAACCTTAAAGGGATTGCGGTAAACGATACTATTGAGATTAAAACCAAAGGCGTATGTTATCTCACCGAGGGAATTTGGGAAGGCTTAAGCGGAGAAACGAGTTTACAACGTTCATTTCCGGGAGAGCAAGCAAAAGTGAGTTTCAAGAAATTCAAAATTGAATTGAACGATTATCGATATAGTGTAGATACGGTGTTCTTGAATTTCCCCAGATATTTTAGTGCTCCCGTAATGGGCTCATATAAAGATGAGGTACGCGATTTTTTCACGGAAGGAAATAAGCAAGCTTCAAAATTCCCACAGTTTACTTCCTTTGAAAATCAGCTAAAAATTAAGGGCATTGTAGGCGAGAACTCCATATTTACGGGCGGTTTTACACTCTTGGGTAAAACAATTCAAACCAATACGGTAGACGGAAAGCCTTCATATATTGATATTTATTTTAAAAATCAGAAGAAAGTAACGCTAAAAAGTAAAGGTTTTCAAATTCGAAACGGGATTGCGATTTCTAAGAAATCAGAATTTACCATGTACTTAGATTCTATCAAAGGGATTTTTCATCCTTCCGTAGATATTTCATTTAACTATGCTCAAAATAGATTGAAAATCACCAAAGGAGAAGACGGTTTGCAGAGGGGTGTTTTTCAGAACGACTACCATAATATGAGCATAGATGTTCAAACCGTTTCATGGAAAATCGATGAGCCTTTTGTGGATTTTGATAATTTCAACAACGATAAACCTGCCTTCTTTGAGTCGAATGATTTCTTTAGACAGATTTATTACGACCGTATCCAAGGTGCGCTCAATGCCAATCCCATTGAGAAAATCTATGCGTTTTATAATCGAATGCCTCCTGATCCTGCTGTTGAGAATTTGAAAAAAATGCTTAAGAAACTTTATTTGGCAAAGCCTCGCAACGACGCTAGAATTGCCCAAGTTTCAAAACAGTTACAAGAGTTAAGTCGCATTCGTAAAGCCAAATACATTACACCGGAGCGCCGCAAATTTTCATTGAAGGACTATTGCGAAGTTTGGGATTGCAATGCTCAGGCCATACAACATGCCTTTATTGACTTGCACGATGAAGGTTTTGTAATCTACGATTTTGAAAACGACAGTGCCTACATAACCGATAAATTATTCAATTATATAATAATGAATAAAAAAGCAAAGGATTACGATGTGATTCGTTTGTCGAGCGTGATTGCGGCAAGGCCAAATGCCACGCTTAATTTATTGAGCAATGAAATGAATATTGAAGGAGTAGCCGCATTTAACTTTTCGGATTCACAATCTGTTTATGTGCTTCCCAAAGAGCAACAAGTAAAACTTACTAAAAACCGGAAATTGGAGTTCGGAGGAAAGGTCAGTGCCGGTCGTTTTGAGTTTTATGGGGAGAAATTTACCTTCAATTACAATAATTTCGACGTGTATTTCGAGGTGATCGATTCGATGAAAATGTATTTCCCCGATGAATCTGGGGTGCGACTTAAGCCAATTAAATCGGTATTCAGAAATATTGGGGGAACCTTATTTATAGACAAGCCCAATAATAAGTCTGGGAATATAGATTATCCAGAGTATCCTATTTTTAAATCCAATCGCGGTGGAGATATACTCTATGACAAACCAAGTATACACGGAGGACAGTATCTAGCCGATCGCTTTAAGTTTACCGTAGATCCATTTACCATCGATAGCTTGGATAACTTCACCATCGACGGTTTGAAGTTCGATGGTACCTTTTACTCTGCCGATATATTCCCCGTTTTCCGTCATTTTGTTTACATTCAACCCGATTACAGTTTGGGATTTGTGAAAAAAACGCCTTCCGGTGGTTTGCCCATGTACAAGGGTAAAGGCAAGGGCGATATGACCTTGAATTTGAGCGAAGTGGGCTTTTATGGACAAGCGGGTCGTATTGATTATGAAACCTCCCTTACCCAGTTTACGCGCATTCTGATGTTGCCAGACAGTACTATGGGACCTGTGAATACCTACGATTTAAAGGAAAGCACTCTTTATGCAGAAGCGCATGCCAACGATGCGAATTTGCGTTGGATTCCTTATTCAGATAAATATAAAATCACAACAGATAAATGGCCCACCCGAACCTTTAAACCAGGGCATTCATTTACCGGAACTACCACCCAATCACCAAGTAAATTACTAGGCGATGGATTATTGAAATGGGACCTTGCTGAATTTAGAAGTCGAGAAATGCATTTGCAACCTAAACAGTCGGTAGCTCAAACGGCTTCGCTCCAAATTTATACCCAAGACACTAATAAAATTGCGTTTGTCTCAGACAATATCAACGGGTCTATGAATTTCCAAACGCGAATCGGTAATTTTAGATCCAATATTGCGGGTCAGCCTACCCGTTTCCCTTTTAATATGTATCAAACCAATTTGAGCGATTACACGTGGAAAATGGATGCCAAAACCATCGAAGCCAATGTAGGGGCTACTATGGCGGGTGTAATTCCTGATTTTTTGAGCATAAACCAACGTCAAGATTCCCTTCATTTTGAAGGAAGAAAGGGACTCTATGATATGAACGATTACACCCTTAAGGTGTCAGAAATTCCTCATATAGATTTTGCGGACTCTCGAATATTCTTGAACGATGGTAAAGTATTGATTCGGAAAGAAGCCAATATGGACACAGTCTTCAAAGCGAAAATCATTGCCAATAGAACCGATAAATTCCATACGATTACAGATGTTACGGCCAAAATTTATGGGAAATATGGTATTGGTGGAAGTGGCGATTACAAATACGTGAACAAGTTGGGTAAGGAGCAAAAAATTCATTTTGATAGTATGGTTGTGGTTACCGAAAGAAAATTACATGCTTTCGGAACGATAGAAGAAGATAACGGCTTTACGCTAGATACAAAAATAGCCTTTAAAGGTAAAGCGCATTTGATATCCGCACAGCGAGACGTCCGGTTCCGAGGCTTGGTGAAAACCTTACATACGTTTGCTTTCATACGTGAGTCGGCTTGGTGCAAATTTGATGGTGACGTAAATCCCGTTGATGTTGTCATTCCCATGAATCCACCTAGGAATGCCAGTGGCGCAAAGATTTTCGTCGGGTTGCATGTGGCTAAAGATTCTTCCCATATTTATCCGGTTTTTAATTCTACCAAAAGAAGATTGTCAGATAACGATGTAACTCAGGATACCGGTATTTTGTATTGGGATCATGATAAGCAAAGTTTCTTTGCCGGTTCTAAAAACAGATTAAAAGGAGGCGAATTGCGTGGAAACTATATCCAATTTAATGAAGCGGAACACAGTATTCATGCAGAGGGTCCGATGGATTTTGGAGTGGAATCTGATCAAGTGAAATTCAGAGCAGCGGGTACCGCCGATTTAGCTCCCCGAGATTCTGCCTTTGAATTCAATTTGAGCATGCTGATGGATTTTCCCTTACATCCCGATTTCAAAAAACGCATGACAGAGATGTTCCTCGGGGAAGGTATTGGTGATGTAGATTTAAATACAGATTTCTTTAAAGAGAATATTCATCAATTGATTGACGATCCCGGATTGCGTCGCGATATGTTACGAAACATTGAACAGCGCAACCAGATAAAAGGAAACTTGAATTTGATTGGCGCCAAAGACGAAACGAATTATAATTTTATTTTCAGCGATGCAAAGTTCCGTTGGGATAGTAAAGCACGAGGCATGTTCTCAGATGGTAGTATTTCTCTCGTATCGCTTTTTGGTACCCCCATCAATAAGTCTATCAATGCCACCATTTATATGGAAGCCAAGCGCGGTGCAGAAAAAATGCATATTTATTTGGATGATGGAGTTAATAAAGTGTACTTTTATGTGCAATCGTATCGGGTGAATATTTATACCAATGACGAGCAGTTATTCGAAATTATGGCCAATACCAATAGCAAAGTAAAACCCCGTGATTTCGGTGTTTCGGCTACGGGAGAAAGATCTGTTGATCGTTTCTTGCGTAAAATCGGATTGGATTAATTATGCACGTCGCTAAGCGCGCGTAAAATCGTATTAATATTGAACATCACTAAGAGTGAGTCCATGTGCCGGTACCGATTTGCCAGCATCCGAACGACGTCCTTTAGCGATCAATGTACGGTGGGCTTCGAGGCTTATTTTACCCATGCCAATCTCAAGTTGAGTGCCTACAATTGCCCTAACCATATTACGTAAAAAACGATTCGCAGTGATGTGGAATTCGAGTCCGTTATCTGTGATGTTCCAACAGGCTTGGCTAATAGTGCACCTATAATGGTCTGTAGACGGTTGTCCTTTACAAAATGCGGCAAACTCATGGGTACCCATTAGGTCTTGACAGGATTGATCCATGAGCCCAAGGTCTATATTTCCCTGATATAAATAGGTATGACGGGTTTTAAAAGGATCCTTATTTTGGATGATGCGGTATATATAGGAACGGGAAATGGCAGAAAATCGGGCGTGAAAATCTTCGCTTACCGGCATTATTGCGATTATTGCAATACTTGGTGGAAGTATTTTTTGCAATTTATACAACAGATTTTGGGGCTCAATGGTTAGGTCTGTATCAAAATGAGCCGTGTAAAAAGAGGCGTGTACGCCCGTATCGGTGCGACCGCATCCAATGACATCGATAGGTTTTTGTAATAATGTAGCTAAGGCGTTTTCAACTTCTGCTTCTACGCTGGGTGCACTTGGTTGGATTTGCCAACCGTGATAGTCGGTGCCGTCGTATTGCAAATCCAAACGGTAACGCATGTTAATTTTTCAGGTTTTCGAAAATCACAGCAGAACCTTGACCTACTCCGATACACATAGTGGCCAAACCATACTTTAAGCCTGGATTGTGTTCAAATTGGTGTAATAATGTTGCTGAAATTCGAGTGCCGCTGGCGCCTAATGGATGGCCTATGGCAATGCTTCCTCCATTGAGGTTTACCTTGCTCGGATTGGCCCCAAGTTCATCCATACTGGCTAAAACCTGAGCCGCAAAAGCTTCATTCAATTCCATTACATCCATATCGTCGATTCGTAATCCTGCTCTTGATAATGCTTTTTGGGTAGCAGGAACGGGTCCAATGCCCATATATGCAGGATCTACGCCCGCTACGCCGAAACTCACAATGCGCGCCATAGGAGTGAGGTTATAGCGTTTCAACATTTCTTCACTTACCACAAGTGCACAGGCGGCTCCATCGTTAATGCCCGAAGCATTGCCGGCGGTTACGGTTCCGTTATCGCGAAATGCAGGCTTCAGTGCAGCCAGGGTTTCTATAGAACTCAAACGGGGATGTTCGTCGGTATCGAAAATAATCG
>CBFHXF010000009.1:254-8243 GCA_965659745.1 Bacteroidia bacterium | reverse complement strand
GGATCTTTTTTTCTTTGGGGAATTTCAATGGGTATGATTTCGTTATTGAACGCACCGCGTTTTTGGGCTGCCAGCCATTTTTCTTGGGAACTGAGGGCGAAGGCATCTTGGCGTTCGCGGCTGATATTCCATTTTTCAGCTACATTCTCAGCGGTTTCCCCCATAGAAAAGGGATGGTGTAATTTTGATAATGCCGGATTGGTGAAGCGCCAACCAATAGTGGTATCATAGATTTCAGGGGTGCGAGAGAATGCGTTTTCTGCCTTCGCCATTACAAATGGGGCACGGGTCATGCTTTCCGTTCCTCCGGCAAGAATCATGTGCGCTTCTCCACTTTTGATGGCCATATAGGCATTTTGAAGCGATTGCAATCCAGAGGCACATAGTCTGTTTACAGTATAACCTGGAACGCTTTCTGGCAAACCGGCCAAGAGAGACGCCATGCGCGCTACATTGCGGTTGTCTTCTCCTGCTTGATTGGCCGCACCGAAGATCACATCGTCTATATCGCTCCAATCAATGCCTTCATTACGTTTCATGATGCCCTTGATTACGTGTGCGGCCAAATCATCTGGTCTGATGCTTGCGAGAGTTCCTCCAAATTTGCCTACTGCCGTGCGTGCAATGTCTACTATGTATACCGAATTCATGGTGCAAAGGTCGTGAAAAAATAGGATTTGAGGACGGCTTTTAGCCATCGATATTGATACGGGCGGTATTATTATGGTTTTTCATAGAGTGAATTTTCTTGAAAATTGGCATTCTGACGCTTTTGTAGAGAAGTATAACAAAATCTTTAAGTAAAATTAATTTCCCTTGAAAAAATAAGGGAGAAGTTGCGATATATTTGCGCCCCTTTTATGAAAGCCACCATAGCAATATTGTATGCCGAAAGCCGGTATACCCCCTGGAAAGAGAACATCGACTTTGATACCGTACGTTCTTTTGTGGAAGCCTTAGAGTCAGAATACGACACCTTGGTGGTGCACATGACGCATCCTAGTGAGGAATTGGCCGATTTGTTGAAATCTGCAGATTACGTCGTGAATTTGTGCTATGGTTTTGGCAATTACAACCAAGCAGAAGTGGCAGCTTGGTTAGATTTGAATGAAATCAATCACCTGAGTAGTTGCGGCGACGCACAACTTTTGGCTCAGGACAAAAAAGCGGTTGAAGAATTGCTTTTAGAAAAAGGAGTAAGGACGCCCATATCATTGATGAGTGCATCTCAAATTGCGGAGGGTAGTTTTATACAGAAACCTCGTTTTGGAGGTTGCCATAGAGGTATTGAAATCATGGATGCCCAAGAAGCGAGAGAGCGTCTCGATAGAGGTGTTGATAGCGATACATTATTACAACCTTATTTGATAGGTCGTGAGTTTTCAGTGGGTGTTATACCCAAGATTGATGGTAGTGGATACGAAGTGTTACCTCCTGTAGAAATTGTGCCCTTTCCACCGCGCGATGTATTTATTGCCGGTAGTGCATTCGGAAGTACGCAACGTGAGTTCCATCCAGAACTGAGTGCGGAAATGAGAAGAGAGTTACAGGCAGCCGCTGTGATATCTCACAATACATTCGGATTGAATTACATGTCGCGCGTGGATATCAGAGAATATCAAGGACATATGTATATATTGGATATCAATACCATGCCCAATATGCACCCACGGAAAAGTTTGATTCCGGCAATTCTGCAAGAAAATCAAATCGAGTTGACGGAACTTTTGCGCCGGTTTATAGCAATTAATAATCAAATGCGATTTGCAAATAACAAAGTGGAGGGGCTTACCCCAATTGAAGTTCCTTCAAATCTTGACTAATAAAGAAACGCGCACTTCCTTTTGATTGGATACGTTGTGAGGTGTTATCTTCAGATTAGATTCAGCAATGACTCTATTTATAAAGTAAAATCAATATTTTTGCAGTAATGGGAAGGATGTTTGAAAAGCGCAAACACAAGATGTTTGCTCGTTTCGACCGTATGGCGAAACAATTTACAAAATTGGGTAAGGAAATTGCCATAGCCGTGAAAATGGGTGGGGAAAATCCAGATCATAATCCAAGATTGCGCGTTGCCATGCAAAATGCAAAGTCTGTGAATATGCCAAAGGATAGGGTAGAATCCGCTATTAAAAGGGCGTTAAACAAAGCAGAAGGCAATTACGAAGAAGTACGTTACGAAGGATACGCACCACACGGAGTGGGAGTAGTAGTAGAAACCGCTACCGACAACACCACACGCACCGTTGCCAATGTCCGAATGCACTTTAATAAAGGCGGAGGAACAATGGGTAAAACCGGTTCACTAGACTTTAACTTTACACGCAAAGGCGTTTTTAAAATTTCCAAAGAAACATTAAGTGGTAAAGATTTCGACGAGTTTGAGTTTGAACTCATAGATTTTGGTTTAGAAGATTTTGCCATAGACGACGAAGATATCTACATATACACGAGTTTTACCGATTTTGGAACCATGCAAAAACAGCTCGAAGATATGGGCGTGGCAACTTCTAATGCGGAATTACAATACATCCCTAATTCGTATGTAGATTTGACCGAAGAACAAGCCCAGGAAGTGCTCGATTTGGTAGAACGCTTAGAAGGCGACGACGACGTACAAAACGTGTACCACAACTTGCGTTAAGGGCAAGTTGGACATTTATACTCGTATTTTTCGGGGAATTGGGCTTTCACCCAAATATAGCGTTCGGGATTGCTGGGGTCATTGGTTACCATGCGTATTCCAATGCTTTTTGCTCCCGTTTTGGTAACCGTATCAAATTTGAATTTCATTTCAACCGATTTACCGGGGGCTATGGTCTTATTGAATTCTTCGATGGCAATACACGGACAGTCGGGATTGATTTGTTTTATTTCTAGTGGTTTTTTGCCTGTGTTCTTCAAGGTGAATTTCCCAAAAATAAATCCACCAGAGCGTTCCTGTTTACCGAAGTCGTAAATGGGAGGCTCTACAAGCATCTTAGGAGCCTTTTTAAGTTGTTTTTTGCTGAGTTCTGGGAAATACTGAGACCTTACATAATTTACTTGCATAGGAATGAGCGTAGATCCCGGTGCATTGGATTGAAAGGCGAGTTCGAATCCACCAAAACCATATCCTGGCGCAAGCATACCATCGATAGAAATTTGAATTTTTCCCACTTCGTTGGGTTCAAGGCTGCTAGGAAAAACAACCTTTGCATAAGCGGGTATTCTTTCTTGTGCCACTAGATATAATTGTGTAGTGAAATCGGATTGGTTGATTATCCGAATTTCCTTCATCACCGTTTGGTTATCTAACAATGGCTCAAATGCAATTTGATATTTATCAAAATCTAAACGGCCCACTTTAGGCGGGGCATAATTATTGGGGACTTGTTTGGGTTCTGTGCGAACCACGTTTCCTTTTATAGCTAGGTAGGAGATTGGACTGAAGGGAGAATTGGTATAAACGGTTAAAGTTTTATCGAATTTTCCCAAGCGATTCGTGGTTTCGTAACGGGCCTCTATATATCCTTTTTGACCGGGCTCAACGGGCTCGCTGCTCCAGCTAGGCGCGGTGCACCCGCAACTCGATTCAACTCGATTAACAACAATAGGCTTAGGGGTGCGATTTACAAACTCAAAACGATGGGTGGCAAAGTTCATAGATTCTTGTAATTCTCCGAAATCGTGTTCGCGTTCACGGTAAAAAATACCCGGTTTATCGGAGCCTTGATTGGTGTTTTGTGCTTGTGCGGGGAATTGAGAAATGAAAACACCGCTAAGGGCGAAAGAAAGGATATTTTTAAAAAGAAAATTTATTCGATACATATATAAAAGGTATTACTAAACAGACGTGAGGAATCGTGGACAGGTTGCCTGTACACCGCAAATATACACATGTTGAGGTCTAAATTAAGGCTTTTTCATCTCGGGGGAAGACTTATAAACGGCGTCGAAAAAAGGGACATCCCAAACAAAAGATGATAAAAAGCCATTTTTTTTTCGCACAGTGTTGATAATGATAAAAAATAAATGTAATTTTGCCGTCCTTTTTGGGAAAAAATATGCCTACTATTCAACAGTTAATTAGAAAAGGACGCAAGGAAATCGAGACTAAGAGTAAGTCTCCTGCTTTGGATTCTTGTCCTCAGAGAAGAGGGGTTTGCACCCGTGTATACACCACCACGCCTAAGAAGCCTAACTCAGCATTGAGAAAGGTTGCTCGTGTGCGTTTGACCAACGGAAAAGAAGTGAATGCTTACATTCCGGGAGAAGGTCACAACCTTCAAGAGCACAGCATCGTTTTGGTGCGTGGCGGAAGGGTAAAAGACTTACCTGGTGTGCGTTACCACATCGTGCGTGGAGCACTTGACACCGCTGGTGTTGATGGAAGAAACCAAAGAAGAAGTAAGTACGGAACCAAAAAGCCAAAAGCAAAGAAATAAGCCATGAGAAAAACGCGCGCTAAAAAACGCATTCTTACACCCGATCCAAAATTCAACGACGTGATGGTAACACGTTTCGTGAACGGGATGATGTATGATGGAAAAAAATCAACATCACTTAACATTTTTTACACCGCTATCGATATCGTTGAGAAGAAAATCACCGAAGAGCCAGGAATTGAAACATGGAGAAAAGCCATGAACAACGTAATGCCTTCAGTAGAAGTTAAAGCACGTCGTGTAGGCGGTGCTACATTCCAGATTCCTACTGAAATTCCCCAAAAGAGAAAAGTAGCTCAAGGCATGAAATGGTTAATCGGTTATGCACGCAAGCGCAATGAAAAGAGCATGCCTGAGAAATTGGCGGCTGAAATCATCGCAGCTTCTAAAAGCGAAGGTGCATCGGTTAAGAAAAAAGAAGATACTCACAAAATGGCTGAAGCCAACAAAGCATTCTCACATTTTAGAGCATAACAAATAAGCAAATGGCACGCGATTTAAAATTTACCAGAAATATTGGAATTGCTGCGCACATCGATGCGGGTAAAACTACAACTACCGAGCGTATTCTATTCTATGCAGGTGTAAACCATAAAATTGGAGAAGTACACGACGGTGGTGCTACCATGGACTGGATGGCACAAGAGCAGGAGCGTGGTATTACCATTACCTCTGCTGCTACAACTGTATTCTGGAAATACCGTGATCAAGATTATCATATTAACATTATCGATACGCCAGGGCACGTTGACTTTACCGTAGAGGTAAACCGTTCTTTGCGTGTATTGGATGGCTTGGTGTTCCTATTTAGTTCTGTAGATGGTGTTGAGCCACAATCAGAAACAAACTGGCGCTTAGCAGATAACTATAAGGTTCCACGTATCGGTTTCGTTAATAAAATGGACCGTTCTGGAGCTGACTTCTTAAATGTTGTTTCTCAAGTGAAAACAATGTTAGGAAGCAATGCAGTTCCTTTACAATTGCCCATTGGTGCTGAAGATAAATTCAAAGGGGTGGTTGATTTGATCAACTTCCGTGGAATTATTTGGGATGAAGACAACTACGGTATGACCTTCAAAGAAGTTGAAATTCCTGCCGATATGGTTGAGGAAGCAACTGAATGGAGAGAAAAACTTCTTGAAGCTGTTTCTGAATACGACGAGAGTATCATGGAGAAATTCTTCGAAGATCCTACTAGTATTACAGAACGTGAGATTTTAGATTGTTTGCGTAAAGCAGTTATAGATTTAAAGATTGTTCCCATGATGTGTGGTTCTTCCTTCAAAAATAAGGGAGTTCAAACCATGTTGGATATGGTGATGGAATTGATGCCGAGTCCTATGGATATCGACGGTATCCAAGGAACGCACCCTGATACAGAAGAAGAAATTAGCCGTCAGCCATCTTACAGCGAGCCTTTTGCTGCTTTAGCTTTCAAGATTGCAACAGATCCTTTTGTAGGCCGTTTGTGTTTTATACGTGCTTACTCTGGTAAGTTAGATGCAGGTTCTTATGTGTTAAACATGCGTACCGGTAATAAAGAACGTATTTCTCGTATCTTCCAAATGCATGCCAACAAACAAAACCCTATTGAATTTTTAGGTGCAGGTGATATCGGAGCAGCAGTTGGTTTTAAAGATATCAAAACAGGAGATACCCTGTGCGACGAAAAGCACCCTATCATTCTTGAAAGTATGGTATTCCCAGAACCCGTTATTGGTTTAGCTATTGAGCCTAAGACGCAAGCTGATACCGATAAATTAGGTATGGCATTGAATAAATTGGCTGAAGAAGATCCTACATTCCGTGTTCACACAGATGAAGATACCGGACAAACCGTTATTTCAGGAATGGGTGAGTTACACTTAGATATTATTGTTGATCGTTTAAGAAGAGAATTCAAGGTTGAGTGTAATCAAGGTGCTCCTCAAGTTAATTACAAAGAGGCGTTAACCCGCAATCATACTCACCGTGAAACATACAAGAAACAAACAGGTGGTCGCGGTAAGTTTGCAGATATCCAGTTTGAAATAGGACCTGCAGATGAATCATTCCAAGGTGAAGGTTTACAGTTTGTAAACGAAGTAGTGGGTGGATCTATCCCTCGCGAATTCATTCCTTCCGTTGAAAAAGGATTCAAAGCGGCTATGCACAACGGAGTTTTGGCAGGTTATGCTATTGACCGTATCAAAGTGCGTTTGTTTGATGGTTCTTTCCACCCAGTGGATTCTGATTCGTTGTCTTTTGAAGTGGCAGCGAAGCAAGGATTCCGTTCAGCAGCTAAAAATTGTGGTCCTATCTTGTTAGAACCGATCATGAAATTAGAGGTTGTTACTCCTGACGAAAATACAGGTGACGTAATGGGTGACTTAAACCGCCGTCGCGGACAACTTGAAGGTATGGATGAGCGCGCAGGTGCTCAAGTGGTTAAAGCTAAAGTGCCTTTGAGCGAAATGTTCGGATACGTTACAACTTTGCGTACCATTACTTCAGGCCGTGCAAATAGTTCTATGGAATTCAGCCATTTTGCTGAAACACCAAAGAACATTGCTGAAGAAGTATTAAAGAAAGTTAACGGATAAAATAGAAATCAACTATAATGGTTAATCAGAAAATAAGAATCAAACTAAAGTCTTTCGATCACAATCTGTTGGATAAATCCGCAGAGAAGATCGTAAAGGCGGTACGCACGACAGGGGTTGTAGTAAGCGGTCCCGTGCCTCTACCAACGCGCAAGAAAATCTTTACGGTTTTGCGTTCTCCTCACGTTAACAAAAAAGCCCGTGAGCAGTTCCAATACTGTACCTATCAGCGCCTAATCGATATTTTTAATGGTTCCACAAAAACCGTAGATGCCTTGATGAAGATTGAACTTCCTAGTGGTGTTGAGGTTGAAATTAAATTGTAAGAGAGATGAACGGTTTAATTGGAAAAAAATTAGGAATGACTAGCCTTTTCGATGCAAACGGAAAGCGCGTTGCTTGTACGGTTGTGCAAGCAGGTCCTTGTGTTATCACACAGGTAAAAACCGAAGTTAAAGATGGTTATAATGCGGTACAAATGGCTTTCGGAGAAAAGAAAGAGCGTAGAGTTAATTCTGCTGAAAGAGGTCATTTTGAAAAAGCAAATACAACAGCTAAAACGGATGTTATCGAATTCCGCGATTGCGATATGGATGTTACCTTGGGTTCTGTTATTGATGTAAGTATCTTCGAAGAAGGTGAATTTGTTGATGTAGTAGGAACTTCAAAAGGTAAAGGTTTCCAGGGTGTAGTAAAGCGTCACGGATTTGGTGGTGTAGGTCAAGCTACCCACGGTCAGCATAACCGTTTACGTGCACCAGGTTCTATCGGTGCGTGTTCATTCCCTGCTCGTGTATTCAAAGGTACACGTATGGCGGGTCGTATGGGCGGCGAGCGAGTTAAAGCATTTAATTTGACAGTTTTGAAAATTGATACTGAAAAGAATGTTTTGGTATTGAAAGGTTCAATCCCTGGTCATAATGGTTCTACCGTTTTTATTGAAAAGTAAGTCATGGAAGTTAAAGTATTAAATAAGC
>CBFHXF010000009.1:0-244 GCA_965659745.1 Bacteroidia bacterium | reverse complement strand
GAAATATTCGCAGTTGAGCCTAACGATCATGCTATCTACTTAGACGTTAAGCAGTACATGGCTAATAAGCGTCAAGGAACACATAAAACTAAAGAGCGTAAAGAAATACACCGTTCTACACGTAAAGTATTCCGTCAAAAGGGTACAGGTGGAGCACGTCACGGTTCTTTAAAGGCTGGTATTTATGTAGGTGGTGCTCGTATCCATGGTCCACGTCCACGCGATTATAGTTTTAAATTGAATA
>CBFHXF010000008.1:55322-61708 GCA_965659745.1 Bacteroidia bacterium | reverse complement strand
ACAGTCAATGATCAAACACCTTCCGAACTCGGCCAGCTGTGCATCTACCAAACGCGTGAACATGTCATGATGCTTCCTGTAATACCGTGCTATGATTGCTTCCCTTTGCGTGGCATTTAATATCCGCAGCGGTGCTCCTGAATCCATCTTTTCATAGGTCGCACCCATGCCAAATTGCGACATCGGCTCCTCTTCATCGTTTTCAAATCGCTCTACATCACAGAAAATCCTAGAAAAAGGCACGATAATACGCTCGCAACCGTCTATATCAAACAAATCATCGGTATACCAATCCGTTAGTTTGAGGAGTTCGCTTTGCAGTTGCTCATGTGTGACTATATACCCCTCAAGTGAAGGTATGTGAATGCTGGAATGGGGGATGTGTAATAGAATTGGGACTTTCATTTTTGGTTGGAATTAATTTCATTTTTTATTAAATCCGTATCAGACACGGGCGGCTTTCTCGGCTTCTACAGCTGCGGTATGCGCTTGAATGACCACATTGAAATACCGGGATTTTCGCAGTTGCTCTGATAATTTGGTTAAATCAGAATCCGACAGTTGTTGCAAAAGCGGACGTAATGCATCTCTGAAATCAGCATAAGCAATGCCTTTAAAATCGGAGTTACGGCTTGCATGAGAAAGGACTTTGGCTTCCCCCAAAAGGAAAAAGAAGTGAGTGTAGAAGTTGTTTAAATTCATGAATCCCTTTGTTTTTGACGTGGTGTCCGCATCATTTTACCACCGTAGCGGGGTTAGCGCTCGGTTGGTGACCCTTTAGGTCTCGTGATACACTGAGCCAATATTATAGTCTAGGATTCAAGGAGTATTGTAGTAGACGCATGTATTTAGCTCTATGATTTCATCCCAAACATTAAGGACATGTTTTAGGATCAAATCCCTCTTTATGAAACCGCAATGGTTCAAGTCCAGATTGTTGAACCTCCATCACCTTGCAATCACACTTAAATACAACCTTGCCTGATACAATATTTCCAAAATTTAAATCTGTTACCAATGAATCCCCTTTCATCCACCAATCCTTAGGACTAGGAAGGGCATCTTCAATGCTTCCAAAAACTCCATCCGTTTGATAGATAGTATACCTTAAACTATCGGTGTACTCATATAAAGTATTTGGATATGAAGTAGAAATCCATCTCCCCTTAACTTGACATTCCGATTTGTTAGGCGTTTCTAAGTCCGATTTATCTTCCTTAGTACACGAAGACATCACCGACAGCATCATTACACCGGTGATCATTAATGTTTTTCTGTTAAATATGTTCAAATATCTCATGACAGCACAAAACTGGCTAAAAAATGCTTTATTACCTTCACTCCTAGAGGTGAAATTGCATTTTTTTGATTCCTAGGGATATAAATTGTCGCAAAACTACCTCACAATTGTTAACATCTGATTCGCTACCTTGCCTGACGCATCGCTCAAGCGTATGATATAATTTCCCTCAGAAAAATGAGAAAAATCCATCACATCGCCGTCACTTACATTGGATTTCTGCCACAATAAAGCCCCGTTCAAACCCCATACCTTCACATCTATCGCACCCGCATCCGAACTACTCAACTTGAACTTTCCGGAAGAAGGATTCGGATATACCCGCACCTGGGCCATCAACGACTCCGTTAGTAAACGATCTAATTTCACGATTCCCTTGGCCGTGCAACTGCAACCATGATCCTCCGTAGTAGCTATCATACGCATTTCATACTCGCCGTCTTCCGACAACGCATACACCACCGCTGCATTCGCACCAACGCTGTTTTGTTCGCTGTAACCTTTCAAGAACCACTGGTAACCTACATTGTTTTGTCCACCGCGAACGCCATCGGCCGCCGGCTCAAATTTCAAGGCATAATAAGCCTTCTCATAATCGGGCTCTCCAATGAATTCACAGGTTCTCGGCATTTCCCAAACCGTTACAGGTTTCACCACCTGACTTATACACGCATCGTTGAGCGTGCTTCTTAACAATACATTCAAGGTCTTCGTCTTATCCGATACAAATGCATGGTTCTGCTCAAAATCGCTCGTTACCGTGCCATCGGCAAAATCCCAATACCACAAAACCTTGTCGCCCGACTCATAAACCGTCGTATTCTTAAAATACACCGTATCTCCACTACACGCTTCTTCAAATGTAAATTCGGGCTTCAATTCCTTCAATACGGTAATCGTGCGTTGCACTTCGTCAAAACACCCGTTATCAAAATCAACCCGCAATCGTACGGCGAACGTACCCGTGTTTCCGTTCCAAGCTTCCGAAAGCGTATCGGCACCGCCTTTGGCCTTGCCCTCTAATTCCCAAGAAAGAGAACGTTTCACACCTGCTACATCAGCTGTGGTATTATAAATCTTACCCACCCGCAAATTACACGTATCCATAACGCCGATAGAAGCCACCGGAGCCGCTTTTACCTGTATGGTTTTAGCAATACTATCAATACAACCAAATTCTGATTTGATGCGCAATCCAACCCGCTTGCTGCCCGCGGTTTGATACGTATAGCTTGGCGACTTATCGGTAGAGCGACTGTCGAGCTCGTCGAAATTCCAAACACTGCCAAACAGGCTCGAAGTCATTACCGTTTTATTTGTAAAAGTATATTTATCGTACTGACAGGTCCCCGAAGCCAAGTCAAACTGAGCCTTAGGTTGTTCATAAACCACGATTCGGATCGATTCCGACTGTGAACATTCGCCTACTTCGGCTTTAAGGGTTACCCAATAACTTCCTGCACCCACAAAACGCTGCTGGAAATTCATTTTGGAAATTACCGTATCGCCTTTGCCAAAATTCCATGTCATTTTAGCGGAACTCGGGGTCGATTTATTCGTAAAATTCACCGGCAAACCATCGCAGGCATTGTCTCTATCAAACGCCACTTTGGGTCTCGCCTTAATGTCGAGGGACTTTTCCATTCCGAAGATGAAATTATCAGGCATCGACACAATTTTCAATCCTACCTTATAAGTACCGGCACTATCGTATCTAAATTGGGGTTCAAACAAATCGGAGGTATCTCCTACCCGACCCGTTCCAAAATTCCAGTTATAATACAAAAACACACGACTCGACGCTACAGCCGTGCTATTTACAAACCGCAGCGTATCGCCGTTACACAAACCTTGATTCACACTAAAATTCACCTTGGGTGTAGGACTGATGTATAGCATTTTGGTATATACCGTATCGCAACCATTGGTTAAGTCGCTAATTTTCAACTGCCACATTAAGGTACTGTCGTCGAGCAGGCTATCGCCCGTCACAAACATCCATTTCAGTGAATCACTCGCATTGGGAGCTACAATCTTCGCCCCTGCGATGGCTTTTCCTGAAGCATTATAGGCTTGCGCACTTGCCGTCCATGTCTTGCCATAATCGGCCTGTATTTTATTCTTAGGGACACTTACTTTATACCCAATTTCTAAATTCTTAATGGTCTTATCTAAGGGATTATTCACTCCATAAACCGGTTTATTGCCGCTAGATGGCATAATGGCCACGAACCCAGATCCCCCAGGAGCCGCTTTTACATGCGTGCGGAATACTACCGTATCGTTCTGGAGAAAATCGTTCGACGTGTTCAACGCAAACCTCAATATCGAAGAGCCGAAATTATTCAGACGCACCGGCGTCGAAAGACTCACTTTAACCGAATCTCCCGGTAGTATGGTCTTGGTAAAGTTCTCATTCGTCCAAGTACCATTCGCCCCAACCGACACGTTGAACGATTTAACCGTATCCCAAAAATTATTGGTTATCCAAAATTCCGGTGTAAGCTCATACCCTGAACAAACAGAATCCGCCAAACTCACGTTTACAACCTTAAGCGCCAAATCGAAGTGGTCTTCCACCGCACCTAAATCGTGAAAACCCGCATTTCGTTTTTTGCCATACACGTCAAAGTCGCTAAAAGATGAGGCCTTAGTCGAATTTTGATTTTTAGTGCTACCGCATCTGAAATCTACTTTGCGAGGCTTGTAGAATTTCGGATTCGCCCAAAAATTGGTAGGCGATACAAATACATCTTGCGACCAAGAAGTAAAATCACTGTAATAAGAATTTCCAACTACCCAATTTTCCAAAGAAAAATTCCCACGGATATAAAAGTTATTATCCTCCATTTTTCCTATTCGATCCATATAGGTAACGTATACTTCACTTGTTGAATTTCCACGTGCTTCGATTACATTTCCCACAAAATTAATGTCAGAGAAATCATAGAAAAACGACAAAAAATGATACGTATATTGACTGAAAGAATCCTCCATTGATATGGTATTGTAATATGCATTATAGGTAGAACCCGAGGAGTAATTTTCCGAATACCACAACAGCATCTGGCCTTTACAATGGTTATTGGCAATAAGGTTGGATATCACATCTACGTTACCCACTTGACGGGTTTCAAGCCCAATAAAAGCGCTGTATTCTTCCGATAAAATGCGGTTATTGACAATACGATTCCGTTTGATATCGTAATCACAAAGTCCATAGTACCACATTCCCGCTAAATTATAAGACTCATTCGAATCAATTAAATTATCTGAAATAATATTGCGCTTGCCTTTTGAATTCTCATTCTCATACATATAAATAAACCACATATAATTTTTGGAATTTATATTAAAGGTAGTATTGTAAAATATATTGCGCTCAACATTAAAATCTTTACTATTAAATACACTAATTCCATACGACGTGCCCTTATCTGAAACAATGGCGTTGAATACATTTCCTCTGATAGACAAAGATTGATTGCGCCTACTCAATACGCCTACAAACTCTTGCTTCATTCTAAAGTTACGAAATATATTACCTTCCACGCTCAAATGTACGCTGTCATTACCGCTTGCATTGGCCAAGTTCACCCCTGTAATGCGAATCACTTCCGAATTTCCCGCCGTGTACGATCCGGTATACGGTAAATTTTCAATAATGTTCCCCTTAATTTGTGTGGCCTGAGAACCGTTGCGGACCCCTTGCAATTGGAACAACACCATTGCCGTATCTAAGCCATCGGCACTCGTAGCATTTAAGCGGTCAATAATGTTATTTTCCACCACTTCCCCGTTTACAAAACGCAACAGAAAAACACCACTATAAAAATTCTGAATTCGGTTATTTTTAAAAATATTTCTATTAGGGGAAGTCGTATACGCCGACCTACTCTGTTGGTCAATTATGGCAAATCGAGGTCCCCCACCGCCCTTTGTTTTAAAAATACAATTAGAAATAATATTATAAGAACCGTTATTAATAGTAGTAGATTTAGTCATAGTGGTATCTGAACCAAAAACTACATAAGCCGAAGTATCCGTAACGTCTACCTGCATGTTTGCAAGTAAAATGGCACAGCTATCAAGGGTATTGGAGTCGGCTTGATTGCTCAACCGTATACCGGCCGCACGTCCTTTTGTATTTGTATTTTCTATATTTAACTTCGAAATACTCAGGTAATCAATGCCGTCGAAATGCACTATTTCTTTATTTTGATTTCCTTTTAAATTATAACCTCCGCCCTTTATAATCAGCGAATTTGTTTTCGTTATTGGAAATTTCGAATGTTGCTTTAATTGAATTACCGCATTTTCAGTCAAGTCCGCTTTTACCGAGATTTCAACTTTACCGCTAACTCCATTTTTGTTTAAGGAATCGGCAAATTGCGACCAAGAACTGAAATTCTTAGCGCCTGTACCACCAATGGTATAGTTACCTTGCATTTGGGCTTGTAGGGATGTAAACGAACCTAAAAACAAGGTCCAAATACACAATGAAAAAAAGACAATTCTAAAGGGGGTGTTTTTATATAGCGATTTCATTAGCAATAGTGAAATATTTAATTTTAAATTCAAAAATAAGGAGAATGCATCATCATTCCACCAACACTTTTGCAACTGTCATTCCGGCATCGGTTTGAATCTGTAGTAAATACCATCCCTTGAAAAGTCCTTTCAAGTCGATTTTAGTGTTCATATCGCCATCGCATTCTTCCGTAAATGCCCGGCGACCTAAAATATCGAACACGGTAATCCGACGTAAGGAAGCTTCCCCCGAAATGAAAATGATGTCTGAACTCGGATTGGGATATACGCGAACGGAATTGCGAGGTACCTCGCTACGCTTGAGCTGGCGATTGGGACTTAAAAGCCATAGTGCGGAAGCTGTTGAGGCGATGCTAAAATTGCCGTTCCATTGGCTTACGCGGCCGCTCGCAGATACGTGTATTTCGCCCACATACGATTCATCAAACGCATCAAAAACATACCAGGTGCCGGCCGACAATTGGGTTTGAGAACTGCTGTCTGACAATACAATAGTTCCGCTACTCAGGTTGTGTACCACCCATAATAGTTGCGA
>CBFHXF010000008.1:0-55315 GCA_965659745.1 Bacteroidia bacterium | reverse complement strand
GACAATTGGGTTTGAGAACTGCTGTCTGACAATACAATAGTTCCGCTACTCAGGTTGTGTACCACCCATAATAGTTGCGATTCATGGCCGCGGGCATGGGTGCGTTGGAATGACCAAAGGGCGTCACTGCCCAATGATACCGGCCAATAAATACCGGTTTGAAGCGCCGGATATTTGTGGCGCACATCCACCCAATTTCGGTAGTGATTCCAGAGCGATTGGCCGTCTTCTTGTTGTGATTTTACATTATTCAAACTCGGCGTTTGCGCGAATCCGCGCCACGGCGTTCCGCTAGTAAATCCACTCTTTGAGGTGGCATCCCATTGCATGGGCGTACGAATATTCAAATGATCTCCCGTGCCCGTAAGTCCAATTTCTTCTCCATAATAGATAAAAGGAATGCCCGGCATGCTCAAATACATAGCGGCAGCCAACTTGGCCCGCTCGTTTTGATTTAAAACACTGAAAATTCGATCTTGATCGTGATTGCTTAAGAAAGTAGAAAATGCACTTCGCGGATAGGCCTCTTGCATATAAATGGCATGGGCGTTCAACGTGGTCGACTCTTGTCTTAAAATAGCATCGCGAAGGGCATTCGCCAAATCAAAATCGAAACAGCTATTGAGCGTGGTATCGGCTACATACGGCAATATTTTGGGCGTAGCATCCCAAACCTCTCCTACCATAAAGGCTTCCGAATTGATTCCCTCCACATGATTTCGCAATGCTTTCAAATGCTGAAATGTCTCGGGTGTGTTTTCCACCGTTGTTCCGTCTTCATCTAAATATTTAATGGCGTCTAAGCGAAAACCATCTACCCCTAAATCCAACCAAAATTGGGTGATTTTTTCAATTTCTTCAAAAACAGCCGGTTCCTCAAAGTTCAAATCGGGCATGCCGCTCCAAAAAATGCCGTAATAATTTGAATTTCTCTGGTTATTCCGGTGCCATAGGGTTTGTCCCCAGGGACCTAAATTAGTTGGCGGATTGGCATTCCACCGGTACCAATTGCGATAAGTAGCGTCGTTGGCCGCCGACTTTTTGAACCACGGATGATTCACACTCGTGTGGTTGATAACCAAATCGATAATCACCTTAATGCCATGGGCATGACAAGTATCGAGCAAGCGCTGAAAATCATTCATGCTGCCGTAATCACGCTCTACCGCATAATAATCTTCTACATCATAACCATGATAACTCGTAGATTCCATCATGGGCATGAGCCAAATACCCTCAATGCCCAAATCGGTTTGGGTATTCGGATTTTGGTCGTTCAAATAATTAATCTTATTAATAATTCCTTGAAAATCTCCAATGCCATCGCCGTCTGAATCGGCAAAACTGCGAACAAAAATCTCATAAAAAACGGCATTATTCCACCATAATAACTTTCCGGTTGTATCGGGATAATCGATAGGTTTGTCGCTATTGGGACCCTTCGGACATTTATTAAAAATCGCCAATTCAAGGGCAATACTTTCATTAGCAACCGTTAAAAAGCGATTGTTCGTGGCGCCTTTGGTGCAGGTGCCTGTTGCATTTTCAGCTCCCGCCCAGGTATTTCCGTTAATATATTTAAACTCCCAATATCCGGCCGGAATCGACAAGGTAATTTCATAAATGCCATCGGCGTTATCGTCGCGCAATTGCGTAGTAGCCGGATTCCAATCTTGAGCAAAGCCCGCCTCCTGTTGAAAATCGCCGGCTATAAAAACTCCTGCACTCGACACCGTTTCTTGTCTCATATCGACTTTAAAGGTCACATCAGCGGCGGAAAGGGAAAATGCAAAAAAACCTATACTCCCCAAAAGTAGGAGCCTTAATTTACACAATAATTTCATGGCTATATTTAGTTAAAAATGTATATCACTTACTCTACACAAACCTTAAACCCCTTTGCACCCGCCAATGTTTCTACCCATACAAAATAGATTCCTGGTTTATTTGGCGCGCGCAAGAATCCTAAAATGTGTTCATCTTCTAATCTACGTCCTAACGCATCGTACCAAGTAGCCGCTACGATTTTGGAACTTGATTCTATAGTAAAAGGAGCACCGGGTGCTACCGGATTGGGATAGAATGCCAATTGAGGTGTTTGGTATTGAGACCCTTTTGAAACCTCATCTATTACTTGCACTACGCTCACCACAGCCCTATCGGGTACGTAAACATTTAATGCCTGTGAGCTTAATAGGGTTTGAGTGCTTTGTTTGTTGTATACTTTCGGAGCTTGAGCCCAATGGTAATTTCCAGTTGAATACGAAACCTTATATTCCCCTGGTGGAAGTCCTTCAAACCGCAACGTATCTTTAGCATTTGTTTTCACGACGAAAGTAAGGGCTCCATTCTTATTGATAAAGGCAACAGGATCTGCATTAACGGTATTGGTAAAAGAGGCAATTCGTGTGGCTCCAGGACGAATGTTTTTAAAATAATGCTGTAGAAATTTTGTTTGATCACACAAGTCATATTTGGGATTCGATGGATCTTTTCGATCTACATAAACATAGGCAAACTTTTCATTGGTTTTATAAAATAACGCATATTTCGTCCAGGCCGTATTATTATTATATTTTATATCATAATGCAATTCTTCTACATCTCCATTTTTGTCATATTCCAACATCCCCAACTTCTTGTGATGTAGCGCTGCCCAATTCCGAATTAGGGCGTGTTTATTAGAATCGCCGCTGCCACTATACCGGTGATAACTTAGCACATCCATATACGCTAAGGCCTTGGGGTTATTTTCGATTTCTGCTAAATAAATAGCCGCGCTTCCCATGCTCATAACGGAAGGGGCAATAATCTCAATATTCGGATATCGATTTTCTAACCGATTTCCAGTTGCTTCAATGGCTTTAGCCACATGTTTTTGATTCCAAACATCTGCATTATCAGGTTCTAATATTATTTCAATTCCATGTGGAACAAAATGATGTTGGGTATCTAAATATTCGGTGTAAAATTGAATAAACTCGGC
Source organism: Bacteroidia bacterium (assembly GCA_965659745.1). Classification (GTDB taxonomy): domain Bacteria; phylum Bacteroidota; class Bacteroidia; order NS11-12g; family UBA955; genus VMCP01. The sequence continues at coordinate 52,329 of CBFHXF010000008.1, read as the reverse complement.
GTATTCCTCTGGATTTTGGGTGTGATGAAAGGCACTTTGATTGACAAAATCTACAAAACATAAATTCAAATAAAACGAATCACCCAAACGCCTCAATTCATCACGAAACGGTTTCATCACATGCCTCACATTGTGATCCATTCCGGTCGTTTGAAATCCTTTTGGATCGGAAGTAAACGGATCATTATTATCATTGATTTTTGAATATCGCACTGTTTTGAATGAATCGTATAAATAACCCTCGTTTAACATTTTCCCAAAATAATCCGTCGGATTTTCGCAGCCTGACTTTAGACTGTATCGCAAACGGGTAATTCCAGCCTCATGGATGGCACAATGTATCAATGAATCCAAATGTGGCATTAATGTATCTCGCAAAGTTTCGGGCTCCATTTCATTAGAAACTGCTTCCCAACCATCAATGGTTTGAAATTTCTGAGTCGAATCAAAAGAAATCACACTCTGGGCTTGGATTCTTTCAATACCTATAAATGCCAAGACAATGACTAATAACTTCATATACAATTCAATAATAATGTATTTACCTTACTCCACCACCACTTTATGCCACGATTTCACCCCTTCGGAAGCCACTATTACGAAATAGAATCCTGGCGTTAGGTTGACTTCCCCCGAGGAAATTTTGAGTGACTTAGATCCCAAAACGATCTGCGGCAACGCCACTTTTTTGCCGTCTACGGTGTAAATAGATACCGCTGATATAGGTCCGCTCGCCTCAATATTCAGCTCCGATACCACTGGATTGGGATATACACGTACCGTCGTAACGGGCTGTATAGACTCGTTGGAAAGTACCGCGCCTTTTTTGAAAATTCGGGCATAGAAGATGCCGCGACCGTGGGTAGCAACGGCCAGAATGCCGTCGGCCACGCTGTAATCGATCATATCGACTACGGCGTTACCAATTTCCCCCGGAGCTTGGTGTACCCAATTGGTTTCCAAACCGTTTAAGCTATCGGCAGCGAACAATCCCACGCTCGTGCCCACCATATACACCATGCCATCGGAAACCGGCACGTATTTGAACCATTTTATCGAAGGCGCATCGCCGGTGCCGTTATCGTTGGCTTCTAAATTTCCGCCTATTTTTTCCCAATTATCGCCGCCATCGGTGCTTCTGAACATGCTATACACGCCATAATTTGAGTACACCACCACCAATTCTTGGGGATTTTCGGGGTGCACCGCAATGCAACCTACGTTGGCATTTCCCACCACCGGAGGCGTTTTCAACGCCCTGAATTTCATGTCGCCCATATGCGGATTATCTACGGCATACACGTATTTCACATTGGTGCCAAAGTAAAGCGGAACGGTAGTGCCCGGACTTGGACGGTATTGGGGGAAGATGCCCAAAGCCGTAATTTTTTGGTTCACAACCCGCAATGAATCTACAGATTTAGTCCAACCTTGCGAGATAGAATCGGTGCTGCCATCTAATTCAATATTGCTTAAACTCTGATTTCGGTATATAAAACGACCCGCCGCCACATACATAAAATCTTTATTCGAAGGATCCAACACAAACGGATTGATGAATTGGTAATCGGAACGTTTCACCCCAATGGGATCGATACGGCGCTTGGCCAAAATGGTTTTACCGTCAGAACTCAGCTTGGCACGCACCGTATTTCCCAACTGCTTAGAGAAATACGCGTACCCGCCCCCTTCTTCAATGGCGCAATACGAACCGTCGCCGGGATACGCAATTTGCCACTCCGCCTCGGGCGAAAAATCGTTCGTCATCATCTGATTATTGTCTTGCGCACCCACCACAATCAATGGATCTAATTTCCGGTTGGGATCCACACCCAAACGACTGGGCGCGAGGGCTACGGTGTAAAATTGGGTAGTCAGGTAGCCGTTGTTGAGCGATTTCCACTGGATATCGCCCGACAGGCAACTGTCGGAGTAAAAAAGTCCGCCATCATTGCCATTCAACACCTTATTCGGATCCGACGGATAAAACATCCACATATGTTGGTCGGGATGTTGGTTGGGCCACATTTCAAAATTCGGCAAACTCGTATTGCGTTTGTAACCGGCAATAATATCGGTATGCAGCGAGTCTTCGAATCCGCTTGTGGACCGAAACATATTGGTTCCACCTATGAAAACGATGTCTTTTTCTTCATTTCTCGGGGGAAATACCCCTACTACCATATCGTAGGAACCCTGCGTGCGCCAACTGTTCAGCGCATAATTTGAACTCGGTAAATTTTGCGAAATATCGCGTTGACGGATGATTCGCTTGGGATTTTCTCGGGAAACCTCCATCACGCTCATGGCATTCCATTCGAGTTCACCGCGAGAATCGGGAAACGCTTTCCCCCAATCTTCCGTGTTTACAATCGCATAAATGCGCACAAAAGTGTCGGCGGCCTGACTGCCTCTTATGCCCAAAACCACCCGTTTATAGGTGCGGCCTTGCCAATCGTTAGGGGTAATCGATTGCCAATTCCAACCATTGGTCGAATAGAAAATACCGCGCTGGGTCGCAAAGGCGTCCGAACTGGAAGTACTGTATAAAACCCCATCGTGATCGATATAAATTTCGTTGAAATAGGCATTGGTTTTGCGCACCACCGTCCACGTTTCGCCGCCGTTATTAGAGCGCATGATATTTTGGTAGGTAGCCGCATACAAAATTGTAGAATCGTAGCGCGTGGTATCTACCAGCACGTTCCAAACCAATTGCCATGGAGTGTTAAAGGCGCTATTCGAGCTTCCCAAGGTACTATTAATGGGCTGCCAAGAATTGCCCGAATCTTTCGATACCAGCAAGCCATTTCCATAATAATAGGCGCCGGGCGAACCGGCCGACTGTCCGTAAGCCTCGCCCGTACCCGCATACCAATTTTGTTCGTACCCCTTGCGGCGGTCTTGCACCAAGCAAGAAATACTGCTTATTTCCCATGCCTCTTGGGTGGGTCGCCACGAGCTTCCGCCATCGGTAGTGAGCCACATTCCCGATGAAACCCCACCGGCCACAATGCGCTTTTCATTGGTCACATCTACGGCCGCACCGCGGGTTCTTCCGCCTACGTGAAACGGTCCTCGGTGCATCCAGGGGGTGCCTTCGCTGGCGATAGGATTGGCTTGTTTTATTCCTTGGGAATTGATGAACGCCAGTTCCTTGAACCTCACATTATGCGGAATTTTTCCCGTCTGCGGATCCTGCAAACGTTGCAATTCCCAATCGCGTCGCGATTGCGGATCGTCAAATTCAGCCCCTTGGCTATGTAAGTTGGGTATAATGTTTAGCAGTAGTAGGGTCAGGATAGTGGTTTTGTTCATGATCTTGCTTGTTAATTGTGAATTATGAATGGTGAATTATCAATGGTGAATTATGAATGATGAATTATGAATGGTAAGTGGCGGCTAACTTCGGGCGGCTTGCGAATAAACCAATCGCCAAAAGCCAATAGCTAATAGCTAATCCCTAGTTCCCCATGATAAATTGATTAAACGGAATAGACGATTCATAAACCTGCGCGCAATAGTTGATAAAATCAGGCTCGAGGCTGCGTTCGGGTTCAAACGTGTGCATGATGTAAAACTGTTTGTTTAAAAGGGCAGGCACTTTGGCGGCCATTTCCATGAAAGGTTTATCGATGCGCTTGTTCTGCTCGCCGCGCATATGGCCCCAATGTTTTACAAAGTTCTTTTCTTTTAGAATGGACTCGAATTTTGCGGGATTCGCAAATATTCGCTGTCTGATGTTTTGCAATTCTTGCTTCTCGGGCATGTAATTGCCGCTGTATAAGGCGCAGTTTTCAGGACCCACTTCCACATAAAGTCCGCCGGCTTGCATGCTTTTGCTGCCATGAGGACTTAAAATAACCGACATAAAGGTTTTGTAGGGCGTTTTATCTTTAGAAAAACGAATGTCGCGGTTGATTCTAAAGATAGACTTTCGGGCGTCGTTTTCTTTAAATTGGGGATTTATTTCCGCCAAGCGATTTTGAAGCGATAAGGCAAAATCGATGAAGGTAGGCCGCACCTTTTTTTCATAGGTATTTCTATTTTCATCGAACCAGGTCTTCGTATTGTTCATCGTTAATTCGATAAAAAATTCGAAGTATTCTTCCGTAAACATGTCCGAATATACGCAATACCCCTAATTTCGTGACATGGAATACAAAAATCTCGGAAAAACAGGCCTTCCCGTCAGCCGTTTGAGTTTTGGCTCATGGATTACATTTGGAAATCAGATTGACAATCAAATTTCAGAACGTTTGATGGATATTGCCTACGATTACGGGGTTAATTTCTTTGACAATGCCGAAGTGTATGCCGCTGGCGAATCGGAGCGCGTAATGGGCGACATTTTAAGTAAAAAGTCATGGTCGCGCGATTCCTATATTGTATCATCTAAAGTTTTTTTCGGTGCGGGAGCCAAATTTCCCACCCAAAAAGGATTGCACCGCAAGCATATTTTTGAAGCCTGCCATCAGGCCTTAGAGCGGTTAAAAGTCAATTATTTAGACTTGTATTTCTGTCACCGTCCCGACAAAAGCACGCCTATTGAAGAAACGGTTTGGAGCATGCATCAATTGATCATGCAGGGCAAAATTTTGTATTGGGGAACCTCTGAGTGGAGCGCACAGGAAATCATGGAAGCGCATATGGTGGCCAAGCAATACAACCTGATAGGTCCGGTAGTGGAACAGCCTCAATATAATTTGTTACACCGTCAAAAGTTCGAAGTGGAATATGCGCAATTGTACAAAACCGTCGGCTTGGGAACCACCATTTGGAGTCCGCTTGCCAGTGGTTTACTCACCGGAAAATACAATAACGGCGTTCCTCAAGATTCCCGCTTGAAAAGAGAAGAATTGGGTTGGTTGAGCGAGCGTTTATTGCAAGAATCGAACCTCAAAAAGGTAGCGCTTTTGGGAGAACTCGCGAAAGAATTGGGTACAACCTTGCCTTTGTTGAGCATTGCATGGTGTTTGAGAAACGACAATGTATCGACGGTAATTTTGGGCGCCACCAAAGAGCAACAATTAATCGAGAATCTCAAAGCACTCGAAACTGAGAAACTTCTAACGCCTGAAATCATGGCGCGTATCGAGGCGATTGTAGACAATGCTCCCGAGCACCCGCAGTATTAAGAGCAATGGCGTGCGTTAATTTCCCAAGGAAGGAATTTCTTCTTTGAAAAGGATGGTGGCCGATATTACGGCATCGGAGACTTCTAATTTCCGATAGCCCGATGCACTTAAATGATGAAGATTTTCAAGGTTTACAACACCTTCAATCTCATGGTAAAATTCCGATTTGAATTGGATGCCTAATTTCAGGTAAAACCGACCTTCGGGAACCAAGTTTTCGGTATTTAAATGAGCCAAATCATACGAAATCGGCGTTTGATAGGTCGATTCTACGATGGGTTCCGTGAAGATGTAGTGTGCCGTAGGATTTGCATTGATCAGCGGCGACATGCTACAATACAACTCCACACGTCCTTCGGTTTGAAATCCTAAGGCGAGGTCGTTAAATCGGTTCAATATGAGGGCATGCGGCTTTAACACGTTTCTGGATCACTAAATGGTAATTGTCACCAATACAATTACAAGAATATCAATTATTTAAATCGAATATACATCTAATTCTTGAGAGAATCAAAATTGAAATGTCGAAAACAAATGAACGAACCAATTAATTGGTGAGGGGGCCTTTACTCACTAATTTGAGTAACACTCCTTAAAGTCTTCAAACCGGTACTCTAAAATTTCTCTCCATACCAAATCGCGCTGTATTTGAAGGATTTTGATTTCGCGCTCCATGATTTCGGGTAAATGCGGCAGTTGAAATTTCAGTTCTTCGCGCTTTTTATAATACTCTATGCCTGTATGAAATATCTGCAATTGTTCGTTTTTATCTAATTTCATTTTATCGGAAATCCGCATCAACTTCTTCGCCCATCGCACAGCATAACCCGTATTTGAATTGAAAGCAATCAGTATCTCGTCGGCAAACCGATTCTGATTTTTTTGAAATATACGTTTATACCAAGGAGTCATGTTGTTTTAAGTTAAGGTGAAAGGTCTGTAAAGTAAACGATCACAACGCAAAGAAAGATCTAAACATACAGCGGTACGTTTTTAGTTCGTGAACGAACATTTTTCTTGGTAAACATAAAACGTACTAGTACTTACCGTACTTATAGTAGAAGGCTTTGAAATCTTGATATCGCTCAGTCAGGATCTTTTGAAATTCAAGATCACGCTGAATCCGCATAATTTTCAAATCACTTTCTAATATATCCGGCAAATGCGGAAGCTCTTCCCGGAGTTTTTGCTTCTTATGTATATAGACGGTGCCCACTTCATAAATTTCTTTTTGTGTAGGGATGTCCAAATTCATGCGATCTGAAATTTTCATAAGTCGACGAGACCATCTCACTTGAGAGTGACTAACCGAATTTAAACCTTGTAAAAGTTCGGGAGCAAAACGATTGTTTCTGTCTAGAATCGTTTGAATGAAGAATATAAGCTTTCTCAAAATTATAATTGTTTACACCAAATAGTTGAAGAAAGAATTGAATTTTGCAATTGAATGGCATAGAAAGGACTTTCATTACGCAATTGGAGAAAATGGGGCGTAAGATTCTGCACAAGAACTTTAGGCTCGCCAGTACCCTCTTGAATCCCAATTTCAATTTGGAGCGGCTGAAAATCCAAATGCCAGGTAAAATCCATTTCATTTAAATCGTATACTAAAGGAAAGCGCACTAAATCGAGCGAAAACTCCCAATTAGCCGTTGTTGTTTGCGAATTGAAATCAATAATACCCAAAGACAATTGGGCGTAATCAGTAATGCCTTTTTTAGCCTTATACTTGAATTTATTGATACTCAAAGAATGAAATTTCAATTGCACCTTACAAATTTAAAGTGGTTTAAAAAACTCTCAGTTTGTTTCTACACACTTTCAATATGTATATTTGCCCTTGATTAAGTCACATGAAAAAACCAATAGATAATGAAACTATTGCTCAAAACCTACGTAAAATAAGAGAAATTAAAGGTTTAAGGCAAGAATCCGTAGCAACTAAACTGGGAATCACTACCAACGGCTACGGTAAAATCGAGCGCGGAGAAACCACTTTGAGTATAGATAGACTCAATCAACTCGCCAGTGTTTTTGGAGTAGAATTAAACGACATACTCCATTTAGACGAACGGGTGGTCTATCACATTCAAAACATGCGTAATTCCGCCCCTCACGGTACCGTTAATAACTACTCATTAACCCCTAAAGATCTGCACGACATCCATCAGAATATGGATGCCCTTCAAAGAATGATCGAACAACAAAACTTACTCATTCAAATCCTTACCGAGCGAATCGCCAATCCTAAAAAGAAAAACGATTAACCCTAAAGGATCAACTCAAAAATGAGAATTTTATTGGCAATTATTACGCCTACTTTAAATCTACCTAAGAAATTCCCATTTTTGATTCCCTTATTGTATCTTGCGAAAGATGCAAAATATTCTCGTTATTGGACTTGGAAAAGTGGGCTGCCTTGTGGGCGTTATGCTCAGTAAAAACTTTACCGTTACCGGGCTCGACCAACAAGATCCCCACTATCCCTACCCCTTGCCTTTTAGCACATTAAAAGGCGATGTGAAAAACGACGAACTGCTGAACTCCTTGCTTGAAAAAAACGACGCCGTTGTTTCTTGCTTGCCTTATTTCCTTAATAAGCGGATCGCGGAAATGGCCTACCGCCACAAATGCCACTACTTCGACCTAACCGAAGATGTTCCCACCACCGCCCATATTATGGAATTGGCCAAAACCGCCGACGCGGTAATGGCGCCCCAATGTGGCTTGGCACCCGGCTATATCGGAATCGTGGGCGCCCACCTCACCCATGAGTTTGAAACCCTGCGCGATATTGAACTGCGCGTGGGCGCCCTGCCCCGATTCCCGAACGGACTCCTCGCCTACTCCTTCAATTGGTCCTCATACGGCGTAATCAACGAATACCTCAACGATGCCGAAGTCATTCACAACGGCGTAAAAAAGAATGTTCCTTCCCTAGAAGGATTTGAATATATCAATATCGAAGGACAAGAATTCGAGGCATTTACCACTTCTGGTGGTTTAGGTACCATGTGCGATACCTTCGAAGGAAAAGTCGATACCCTAAATTATAAAACCATCCGCTATCCCGGCCACGGTAAACTTATGCGCTTCCTGATGTACGAGCTCATCATGAAAAACGATATCGATAATCTCGAACGTATTTTAAGCAATGCCAAGCCCCCGGTAGAAGACGATGTGGTATACGTTTACGCCATCGTCGAAGGATGGAAGAAAGGCAAAATATCCCGAAAAGAATACTACCGCGCCTTTTATCCCATAGAAATTGACGGCATCCGTTGGAGGGCCATTTCGTGGACCACCGCCGGCGCCATCGTTGCTGTAATAGAAATGGTAGCCCAAGGCACCTTGCCCCAGAAAGGATTCATCAAGCAAGAAGAAATTCCTTTCGATGCCTTCATCAAAACCCAAACCGGATCCCTGTACCTCCAAAACGCAAAAGGCCTCAATGAAGTTCAACAAGAAAAGCCCACTCTCTGATTTTTTACAGGGACTTTTTGAAACCTATGCCAACCAAGTCCCCGATGTTAAAAAAGTCACCCAAGCCCTCATCGAAAAAGGCGTAATTTCCGACCAATCCGAAATCGTAAACGATCATATCGCCTTTCGCACCCTTGGCCTTCCCCACTTGGGAATTGCCTCCATCGAACGTATTTTCTTGCACTACGGATATCAAAAGCGCGATTATTATCGCTTTGAGGAGAAAAAACTCAAGGCCTATTGGTACGCGCCTCCAGAACCCCATTATCCCCGCATTTTCATCAGCGAATTGTGCGCCCATGAACTCTCCGAAAACGCACAAAAAATCCTGAATCGATACACCCACAATATCACAAGCGACCCCAGTACCGCGCTCGACTTAAATGATGCCCAAACCGTGATAAACTTCTTCCAAAAACCACTTTGGGAACTTCCTTCTTGGGAAGATTATCACGCCTTGCTACAGGAGAGCGAGTATGCCGCTTGGGTCATTTACAACCGCTATTACCTCAATCATTACACGATTAGCGTGCATGAAATGCCCGAACCCCTCAATACCTTAGAAGCCTTCAACGACTTTCTCAGTCACATCCAGGTGAAAATGAATACTGCCGGCGGCATCATTAAAAAAAGTCCCGACGGACTTCTCCTACAAAGCAGCACCGTGGCACAGACCGTTATGGCTGAATTTGCCGGTGGTGATACGCATGAAATTTCTGGGAGCTATGTGGAATTCGCCGAACGCCGCTCCCTACCTGAATATCAAAATTTAGACCCAAAATCCCTACAACGCGAACAACGCCGCGAAGGTTTTGAAGCCGGCAATGCCGACAAAATATTCGAAAGTACCTTTACCTCCCAAACCCAAAAAAACGATGCTATTTAAAATTAATTTGGAATCCTTATTAAAAAACCAAAACGATTACATTTGATTTTTTAAACATCATTATTCAACTATACAACAGTCCACAATTACCTATTAAACCATATCCCTTTTAGAAATATTTGTAAATTATGCGAAAAGAAATCCAAGAAATATTTGAAAAAATCGCCATTCCACCCCAAGCCTTAGGTTGTAATTTCGGAAATGAATGGTTCGGAAATGGCATCAGCTTCGACTCCTATACGCCGGTCGATAATTCCTTGATTGGAAGCGTAAAAGGGGGCACAGCCGAAGATTACAATCGCTGCGTTACCGAAGCCGAAAATGCCTTTCTGCAATGGCGCTTGGTGCCCGCACCCCAACGAGGGGAAGTAGTGCGACAATATGGAAATCTGCTCCGCGAACATAAAGATGCTTTGGGCCGACTGGTTTCTTGGGAAATGGGAAAATCCCTCCAAGAAGGCTGGGGCGAAGTGCAAGAAATGATCGATATATGCGATTTTGCCGTTGGATTGTCACGTCAGTTGCACGGTTTTACGATGCACTCCGAACGACCCGAACACCGCATGTATGAGCAATACCATCCCTTAGGCGTGGTGGGCATCATTTCAGCGTTTAACTTTCCCGTGGCAGTATGGAGTTGGAACGCCGCTTTGGCCCTCATTTGCGGCAATACCTTAGTTTGGAAACCCTCCGAAAAAGTACCCTTTTGTGCCATCGCCTGTCAATTATTACTGCAACAAACTTTAGAAAATTTCAACTATCCCAAAGCCATCAGCACCCTCATCGTAGGCGATGCCCAAATCGGAGAATTAATGTCGGCAGATCCTCGAATTGCCTTAGTATCCGCTACCGGTTCTACCCGTATGGGCAAACAAGTTGCTCAAAAGGTAGCCGCCCGACTCGGAAAATCGCTATTAGAACTTGGCGGCAACAATGCCATCATCGTAACGCCCAATGCCGATATTAAAATGACCGTAATTGGAACGGTATTTGGCGCCGTGGGCACCTGCGGACAGCGCTGTACCAGCACCCGTCGCCTAATCGTGCACGAATCCATATTCGAACAAGTGGCCGAAGCACTCGCCAAAGCCTACCAACAAATACGCATCGGAAATCCGCTGCTCACCGAAAATCACGTAGGTCCCTTAATCGACGCCAACGCCGTAGAACAATACGAAAACACCCTCCATGCGGCCACCGCCCAAGGTGCCGAATGGATCGTTAGCGGCGGCCGTATCAGCAGCGCCGAAAGTCCGTTTTACGTAAAACCGGCCATCGCCAAAATAGCCGCCGACGCCCCCATCGTGCAACACGAAACATTCGCGCCCATCCTCTACATGATTCCTTACTCGGGGGAAGTAGAACACGCCATCGCCATACAGAACAAGGTTCCGCAAGGACTTTCTTCCGCCATCATGACCTTGAATATGCGGGAAGCCGAGAAATTCTTGTCTCATGCCGGTAGCGATTGCGGCATCGCCAATGTAAATATTGGCACGTCAGGGGCCGAAATTGGAGGCGCTTTTGGAGGCGAAAAAGAAACCGGCGGAGGTCGCGAAAGTGGCTCCGATTCTTGGAAAGCCTATATGCGCCGACAAACCAACACCCTAAATTACGGAGCGAATTTACCCCTTGCACAGGGCATTAAGTTTGATCTGTAACTAAGGCTTTAATTAGAACGCGAATTTCCCTTTATCACAATACATTAAATTCGACCTGTAGATAGAACCTTAAACCATATTAACGCATCTATCCATTAGAGTAATTTTAGTGTAATTCGTCGACTCTTATTAATTGTTTAAACAAATTTTTACGAATTTTGCGGAATGAACTATTCCGAATATTTGGAAAATGCGGTTGATTATGCCGCCTATCAAGAATTATTTATTCAAAAAAGCGAAAATCCAGAGGCTTATACCTACGGACAATATGTTCCTATGAATCTTCAGCGAAGCAGTCGCTTAGACAGAACCTTCCAACTGAATGAGGAACAACTTCAAAAAGTGGCGAACGTACCCGTTCAAACATGGCTTGTGATCAGCGAACACTGGTGTGGCGATGCTTCACAAACCGTGCCTGTGATGGCTAAAATTGCAGAAGCCAGCCAAGGAAAAATCACCCTGCGTTTGGTATACCGCGACGAAGTACCCGAATTAATGCAGGCTCATTTGACCAATGGAGGCATGGCGGTTCCCAAAATTGTAAAACTCGATAACAATGCGCAACTTTTAGCAGATTGGGGACCCCGACCTGTAAAAGCACAGGAATTGGTCATTGCTTTAAAGTCCAATCCCGAAACGGCAAGCAACTACTCCGAAGAGCTGCACAAATGGTATGCAAAAGACAAGCAGCAAAGTACCGTTAATGAATTGTTGCACTTTGCTGCCAATCTATAACTATTTAAAAAATCTTAGTTTTTAATACACTTACCGAATTGCATGCCTTGTGGGGTATGCAATTCGTAGGTGTAAATGCCCGAATTAAGATCGCCCATAGACACCCCTTCACCCGAAATAATTTCGCTTTCCAGCATAATTTTGCCGCTGCTTAATTCGCGAAGTACAAGGTGTGCTTTGGTTTCCCCCGAAAAAGTCACGAATAATTTATCAGTTGTTGGTACGGGGTATACCGATGCGTTTAAATGGAGATTGCGGGTATTAAGCGCGGTTGGCGCGTAATAGTCGAAGTATTCGTAATAGGACTGATTGATATAGGCTTCGGCCTCAGAATCCCAGTATTTCTCCAATTGGGTAAGGGATCTGCCTTCAGAATCATAGGTGAAGATGTGCTGTGTGGCATCAGACAAGACCGAATCGGTACCGTTTATAAAATATTGAGTTTCGCTGATTTGATTGCCGTACTCATCATATTGCGCCCTTAAACGAACGCGCCCCATACCTAAAAAGATCACCGAACCTTCCACCATGGAAAATTCTACATCTTCTAGTTGATGGTGATTTTTGATCCATTTGCGCCAAACAATCGTATCATATAAACCTGCTTGCATAAATTTTTGTTCGTCGCTGTCCCACATTTCTAACGTAAGCTTTTTAGGGAGTCCATTCGACTGATATTCAAAAGATGTACGCTGTTCTTTCTCCCAAGCGGGCTCGTCTTTGGATCTAGATTCCATGATAACCTGCGAAACCAAATCGGTACTTGGTTTTAATGTATACGTGAAACGGGATTCTTCAAAATCTTCCCATACCGTACTACTTGAATTTCTCCATAAGTAACGTTTAAACACCAATATGTCATTCTCATAATCGTATTCTGTAACAGAAGAGGTGTCTCTCGTACCGTCATCATTGACAGTAAAATAGGTTTCCTTAATCAAATTGCCATCGCCGTTGTACATAAATTCAGTGTAATTGGTATACGTGCCCCATGAATTAGGGAATACTACCCTTTCCGATGATGTTAAACCATTCGTATAATACGTAACATGGGTGGTATCTTTAAAGAATAAGAAATCGGCAGAATCTTGATCCCACTGCGACCTAACAATACGCTGGGGGCGGTCTTCGCTTAGTGAGCGCTTTTGAACCTGATTAACTGGAGACTCTTTTTTTGTAGTTGTAGAGGGCAATTGAAAGGCCTTTGATTTTTGTTGTGCCTGAATCGGTGAGGCAACCAACGCCAAAGCGGCTGAGAGTAATAGATTATATTTCATAGTTAATTCAATTTACATCAAATATAGGGCCATATTGGCCCTGGCGCCCGAAGAATGGCACATATTTGCATTTTTTGCAAATACTTTTACATTACGCTATCTAAAATTGCATTTTTTACAAATCTTCCGGTAAAAATCGTTCCTTGCATGTTGGTGATGTCCTATTACGGATCGCCGTTAAAAGGCTTCCCCAATATAAAAGTAAACACCATAACCGTCGGGATTAACCCCAACATCAATTCGGGTAAAAATGTCTTTTTTCGGGAAGAGTAAATACCGCAACCCTGCACCCGCTGACCATTTGTAATTATCGGTGGGGAAGCTTTCCGAAACGGCTCCAACGGCGCCGAAAACGGCACCCCCTAAGCGTTTGCTAAATCCAAAAGGCAAAAAGCGATATTCTGCCTGCGCCGCCACATAGTTTTTATCGCGATATCGGCCTAAATAATAGCCCCGCATGATGGTTTCACCACCCATCATACTCAATTGATTGAAAGGAACCTCTCCATTTGAAAATTGTCCCACCACTTGAAACGCCAATACTTGATTCTTCGAAGTAGGGATAAAATAACGACCGTCTAAAAACAGCGTGTTCATGGGGAACGACTGCTGAAACAAATCGCCATAATGTATAAAGGCCAGCTCAGCCAAATATCCTTCACGCACATTCAACATGTTGTGACGGGAATCCAGTAAAAGTCCGAATCCTACTCCCAAATTTTTACTTCCGTTGGCACCTAAAGGCATGGGTATTTCGGGTGCAGTGGGATCTATTTCTTTAGGTTCGAAGGTGGCATTCTCCAATTGCTGATAGTCTAATTCCAATCCTGCAAACAAGTTTCCTTTCAGGCGATACACAAATCGCTCCCTTACATTGTAATAATTAGCATTTACAATGGCCACAGGTTTATCTGGAATTTGAGATCCAACTCCATAATACGACAAGGGATAATTTTGAAAACGCATTTTCCCCAAAGTGAGGAAATTATTGTCTTTTCCATAAATAGCATGGTCTACCCATAACCCCAATTGTCGTTCTTGAGTGTAAAAAGCAAACGTACTAATTTCACTAAGACGGAGGGTGGTATCGTTATTGTAATGAAAAACCACCAAACCACTCAATCCAAACTCCCATTTGGTTTCGGGGGCATAGCCTATGACGGGATAAAACAAAAATCGAGGTTTGGTAGAACTCGCGGTATCATACACCATGTTGTGAATCCACTCAGGGAGTTGAATGGGATACTTTTTCGGGGAAACCACAGAATCTGCAGTTTGAGCATAACCTTTGATAACAAACAAACCCAAACAAAGAAAGCCCAACAACCGTTGTATACGCATGGAACAAAAATACCCAAAAAGCGCAATTGTAATTTAATCCACTACCCTTTTTTCAATATAATTACTATTAAAAATCCCCAATGCCCCCATATATGTTAATCGAAACGACATCAAGTCGCCCACTTTATAATGCTCAAATTGTTCACCTAAGTCTAATATTAACATATCTGAACTTGCTCCTACTATGCTAACGGCTTCATCTATAGGGCTTAAAAAGTCGGTCGAAATATCCAACAACCCTATATCTACTATAGCGCGAAACGCCATCTGACCGTAATCCGATTCTATGACCTCAACTTTTTCACCCGAAGGATTTTCTGCTAAATAACCAATTGGCACTTTGGGTTTTTCCGAAATCTCAATAATCTCCGCAAAAAGCTTAATTACATCGGTTTTCAAATCGGCAAAGGCCCCGCCCGTTAATAAATCGGCTCCAAAAAAGAGCGATTCGCCAATTCTAAAATGATTGATACTCGCAGGAATTTGTTTTCGCCATAATAGCGGCAAGGTAATAGACGTTCCTGCCGTTATCCAAGGAATTTGAATCCCAAATTTAGATTCTATCAATTGCTTGTATAAAGAGAGTTGTATGTATTTATCTTGGGTGGGAAGCACTCCACTTAAACAATTAATATTAGCGCCAATACCTACTATGGAAACGCCTTTAAGCTCTAATAATTTACCATAGAAATTGAGCAAATCCTCTCCCATAACTCCCTCTCTCAAATCGCCCATTTCGATCATCACAATTACCTTATGAACTTTACCATGATGCAACGCTTCTGCGGAAAGCCGCTCAATCGTATCTAATTCGGTATTAAAACTCACATCCGCATAACGCACGATCGATTTGATGCTTCGGCGTGCGGGTGGTTTAATATAAACCGTTTGAGCATCGGGTGACAGCTGCTTTATGGTGCGTAAATTACTAACACGCGAATCACAAAATTCGGTAACACCCAAATTAATTAATTCCTGTAAATAGGCTTTATTACCACATAGCAATTTGGTTACCACCGCCCATTCTTTATTTTCTGCCTTTAAAAAGTCGTTCAAAAAGTCGAAATTATGCTTTAGCTTATTTCGATAAAGTTCTAAGAATGCCATATTAGTTTCGCTTTAAACGCATTTCAAGATAGGGATTCGTAAAGCCCAAGGACTCGTATAAATGCTTGGCTGGATTATTCGCTTCCACATGTAAGGCCACATCGCCCTCAATTTCATCCAAAACGGCTTTCATAAGTTTTTTCCCTAAACCTTTGCCTCTCAAATCACCTCGAACCGCAATATATACCAAAATATTTTCCGGTATATAACCTCCCATTTGTGTGTGATTTACGACTACGGCGCCACTCGGTTGTCCTTCAAAATATTGTACCGCAATATGTCCGCCTTTTGCAAAAACATAGTCTATCGCCTTCTGAATATCTTCAGATTTATCCCCATATTGCTCCAAATGACGGTGTAAGAAGGCTGCCAAATCTCCCCCGGCTACAAAAGGGTCACTCTTTTTTTCGTAATGTGTATAATGAATCATATCTACTGGAATTATGTCTTAAAAAATTTATGAAAAATCGCAAATAATAAAGCCGAAATCGTCAGGCCTACTGCATTGGCGTCGAGGCCGCCCCAAATTTCAACTTCGTAATACACCAGAGCCATGGCGCTGATACCACCCCCTAACATGGACGCAATAGCCGCAGGTGCTGACCTAGAGCGGCCACTTAATGCCATAATTATGGGAACAAAAAGTCCGGAAACCATAAACGCATACGATAGCAACATCAACTCTAATACATTGCGCATGTGCATGCCTATAAATATGGCAATCCCTCCTAATAATAAAGTACTCCACTGCGACATGCGCAGTTGTTGTTTGGGACTCATCCGGATTAATTGACCTAAAAAATCACTGATAAAATTACCCGATGCTGCCATCAAACAACTATCGGCGGTAGACATGATAGCCGAAAAATAAGCCGCCAATATCACCCCCGTTACCCCTACAGGCAAAGCCGTTCGCAACAATAACGGCAATCCCAACTCTGGATCTACAATGCCATTGGGAAATGAAATCAATTCCATTTCAAACGCCGCACGCGCAAAAATTCCCAAAACCACGCCCATAAATGCCATAAGAGGCCATTCTAACAACCCCGCAAAAAACCAAGCGCGCTTGGCTTCAAGCTCACTCCTCGATGCGAAAATCCGCTGGTATAAGGTCATCCCAATAAACCAAATGGGTATAATGGTCAAACTCCAATTGAGCATCTTCACGGGGGAAACTTGATCAAGCCGTAACATATCAGAAGGCAAAACTGCAACGATGGCGTCCCATCCTCCAAGCATATAATAGGCCGCAGGAATTCCCACAAAAAGCAAGCCAACCATTAATATCAGCCACTGTATCGTATCCGTATAAATTACCGCTTTCAATCCGCCTAAAGCGGTATAAATCACCGTAAAAATTCCCATAATAAGGAGCAAATGCTCAAAGCTGATTCCATCAAACGTAGCAGAAGCAAGCTTGGCACCCGCCACAATTTGAGAAGAAGTAAAACCTACATATCCAATAAAAGAAATAGTAGCGGCTATGCCTGCTGCCGTATACCCATAATAATGCTTGATTAATTGGGGCATGGAATACAACGTTTTTATAGCCGTTAATTTAAAAACCCTAGGAATCAACCATACCGCGCTCAGCCAAGCACCCACGAGCCCCGTAAACAACATCCAAGAACCCGACAGTCCCATCGCAAATCCTAATCCGCCTAAACCAATGGAAAATCCCCCTCCCACATCCGTTGCTACCACCGACATGCCAATATGCAAGCTGCCTATATTTCTTCCACCAAGAAAATAATCATCAACAGATTGGTTCTTTATGTAAAAATAAAGACCCACCCCTACCATGGCAATTAGGTAGGCGGCGAATATGATATAATCTATAAGTTCCACAACGAGTAGCGAAAGCCCAAAAAATAAAATAAAAGTGTGTGGGCTTTCTGAATAAGAACCTTCTTATTCTGCTTAAATGCAATGCAAAGGTACGAATAATAAGCCGCAATGGCAAATTAGCGACCGGAAACCACAAGCTTTACGCGTTCCCATTTGCCCGCCGTTAACCATTCTAACTGATAGATTCCGTTAGAGATATGAGGTAAAATATATGAATAGGATTGTATGCCCTGAGATACCACCTCTATGGACCATGTCTGTCCGTTTATCCCCACCAAGCGCACCGATCTCATTTCCCGAGGTCCCTGAATTTGAATCCGATCCCCCGACACCGGATTTGGGAACACACGTATCTGAAAATCAGGCTCTGAACGATCTAAACGATCCATCACCACCGTATATTCTTTTTCACACATACAACCGTGATGGGTGGTTTTTGCCCTCATTTTCACAGCATAACTGCCATCGCTTTGAAACGCATGTTTAAATAGGCCTGATTCACCTTCTGTATTAAATACACCCGTATTTTCAATATCCCACGTATAAGCAACTCCGGGCTGTCCGCCCAATTGACCTTCATCGTCTTTGGGATTCAAGGCAAATCCATAAAAAGCATAATCGTAATCACTCGCATATTCAAAATCACAAGTCCTCGGGCGTGGCAATACCGGAACGTTTTTGATTACCTCTGTTACACATGAATTCAAAGCAGATGCGCGCAATAATACCGGCACCGATGTAGAATCTACAGCATCAAAAACCAAACGGGTATTTACCGATTCCCGGCTTTCTCCTCCACCCCATGACCATGTAAAGTCTACTCCTTCTAAGGGAATACTCTTGTTACTAAAACGAACACTATCGCCTGCACACAATACCTCAAAGTCGAAATCAACATCCACTTCATTCAAAATCTTTACCATACGCACCGTGCTATCCACACAGCCATTATCCAAACTCACTTTTAACATGATTTTTTGATTCCCGGTATCTTCCCAAGTAGTGTTAAACGAAGACTGAGAACCCTGATTTACATCGTTTAACTGCCATTGCAACTGCCACAAAGAGCCAGAAACTGCTTGTGTTGTATTGGTAAAGCGCGTAGAACTTAAAAGACATAATTGATCGTAGTCAAACTGAGCCTCTGGACTCTCTTTCACTCTCACATTGATTTGGGTTGAATCTATACAACCAAATTCACTCTTAACCAAATACCTTACCCGTTTGTCGCCCGCTGTTTGGTAGATATAGTCGGTATTCTTTTGGGTACTAAAGGCCCCTTGTTCGTCAAAATCCCAGCGCACACCAAAAATAGCCGTTTGCATTTGGGTTTTTGTATTAAAACTAAGCGTTTCACCCATACATACAACGGTATCTACTTCTAATAGGGCAATAGGCTGTTCAAAAACAGAGAGTCGGGTTGACTGAACGTTCTCACAGCCTTCGGCAAGAGCACTTAAAACTACGTTGTAATTGCCCCTTTTGGAATAGTTATAAAAAACCTGTGCAGAATCACTCTGCAAAACCGCACTTCCATCTCCAAAATCCCAAGTGAAGCGCGCCGCTTTTGAAACACTCTCATTTTTAAATATTACATTCCGGCCTTCACATGCATTTCCCTTAGAAAAAGAAACATCCGGGATAGGTTTAACCCATGCACTGTCTGAATAATAAAAGGTAAAATTATAGGGCGACGTGGTAATAGTTAATTTTATGGATTGCCAACCGGTATCTCTAAAAACCACAGTAGGGTTAAAATCAGAACTCGTATCCGAATTGCCAAATTCCCAAAAATAACGCATATACGAATTGCCCGCACGTATCGAACTTGTATTTTTCACGTACAAGGTATCCTGATTGCAAAGAATGGAATCCGATTTAAACAATACTGAAGGAGTAGGCTCTATATATAAGCGGCGTTGTATTAGGGTGTCGCAACCTGTACTCAAATCTATAATTCTCAGTTTGAGTATTATAAATGAATCCTCAAGAGAGGTATCGCCGGTTACAAATCGAAAACCTAAATCCGAACCGCTTTTAGAACTATCGAGCTGCGCCCCTTTAATTGGGCTTCCCCCGAGAGAAAAAGCCTGAACAGAGGCCGCCCATTTATTGTTAAAACCAAATTCGTTTCTCGTAAATCCTCTGGGCGGAGAAAACGAATACCCAATTTTGGTATGGCAAAGTACCACATCAAAGGCCGACCCAATGATGGGTATGTTAGATTGGTTGGAATCGATTTGAGGAAGCACCTGGGTGCCGCCTGGCGATGGTTTAACAAACACCCTATAATTTAAGGTATCGTCTTGGTGATTATCGTTAGAACTGCCTATATAAATCGAAACCTCGTTCCAGCCCCATTGGTCTAATTGTATCGGGTTTGCCAAAATAAAGCTACCCGTATCATTGGGTAAAAGATTCATTCGTCTTTTCTGGGTGCTGACAAACCCGTCGTGATTAACCGAAATTGAAAGGTCCATTACCGTATCCACGTAATCGTTAACTACCTGAATATTCCGAGCCAATATAAATCCAGAACACACGGTATCGGGGATAGACGACCCTAATAGAATACGCAAATTCAAACTGTCGCAAACGGCGCCTCTATCGGCCGCCATGGCATTACGCAACTTCCCATTCACATCGCGTTGCGTTATATTATAACTATTTACATTATTCTGATTGCGGTATTCCCTTGATCTGAAATCACCAGTCGATTTATTGGCAAATGAAGCAGGAAACCAATAGGTCAATGAATCTTTAGGGCCGTAGCGATTCCAATCGGTAAAACCAGTATACTGATTGACTTCAAAGGCCCAATTTTCTGTGGAATAGCCTTTAAGATAGATGGAATTGTCTTTTACAGGCCCTAAAGAGGCCACGGTATTGAGAAACATCGGAAAAACATCTCCACTGCCGTCTCCTTGCACGATATTACCCCTAATTTCCGTTTGGGAATCGTCGTCTAAATATACCATCGCCGTAGCATGAGCTGAATTAGAAGGCACGGAATCGTAAAGGGTATTGTGAAACACAAATAGGTTTTGACTTGTGTTATAGTTGGTAGAATAGATGTAATACGTTTCTGCCGGACCGTAATTATTAGCCAGCAGATTATCATGAATGTACATATTCACGCAATAGTAAAAGTATATGCCCACTGTTTGTCCCTTCGTGGCTACCGTGTAGTTATGTGAAATTTTATTTTCTGAAATATCCCAATTGCCCTTCCGCATCACGGCAATGGCATATAACTCGTTATTGGCCCTGTTAGAATCTAAGATATTTCCTGAAATGCGGTTTTCACCCCAAGTACCCGATCCCATTTCATTGCCAAAGATTAAGACCCCATCGCCGCTATTATGGCTTCCAAAATCAATATTACGAAGCCGATTAAACTCAATCTTTACATCGTCACCCAACTGCGAGTAAATACCAAACGAATAGCCCCTATCTCCTTCGATATCATAGAAATTATTATAAGAAATACTTATTTGTTCTCCGTATTGAGATAATATGCCATGAAATCGAGAATAATACACGAAATCCTCAAATGCGTTATTATCAATCAACACCACTTTTTTGCCGCCTCCGGATATCTTCCATGCATTTATGCCGTACAAATTCCATATAAAATTGGCGGCATCTTTAATATCTGCATTTTTATAGGGAAGATGTTCTATGCGATTGTGGGTTATTGTTATTGCCTGGCTGTCGGAACGCCCATCCAAACAAAAAATGCCAATTAATGTGGTATCGGTAGTACTAGTTGAACTACAATTTTCCCGGGTAATCACATTGCCACGGCAATATTCGCCATTAATGAATTGCATTAAAACACCAACCGAATAAAACGTTGAAATGGTATTAGAGTCAATTCTGTTTTGTGTTGGAATCCGTGTATAATCCTGACTCCCTTGTTTGTCGTAGATTCCGTAAAAGGGACCTGGAGATTGGCTTAATACAGAATAAAAGCGACCGTGGGTGATGCTATTCCCGATGCCCGGGTGTTGGGCTACATTGCGACTTATACGACCGGTATCGGCGGCAAAAGCAATGTAAGCTCCGGTATCTGAACCTTTTCGTGCCAGCTGTGAAAAAACAACCGTACAACTATCTACTTGATTGCTATCTGCGCGATTTGAAAATCGAATTCCCAACAAGGAGCTTGATGTAGCTGTATTCTCGATATTGAGTTTTTTCAAAATCAGATGATCCATTCCTTGTAAATGCAATACCTCTTTATTGAAATTTCCAAGGATTTTAAATCCATTTCCTAAAACGGTTATACGTCTATTTGCCTTTGTTGGTGCGCTGGAATGCTGCTTTAAAATCAGGCTTTGTTTGAGCGTATCGTTTTTCAATACCCGCAAACGTACATTACCTGAAACTCCATTTTTGTTCCATTCGTTTACAAAATCAACCCAAGAAGTAAAATTACGGGCACCCGTTGCCCCCCCCAAGGTATAATCACCCGACAGCTGGGCCGAAAGGGAAGAACAGCCCCAACAAATAGACCATAATAATAGAAAGATATGCCGTTTGATCATATAGATTGGAAAGTCAAAAATACAATAGGCCTATTTTAAATAAACCTATGGTATCTGACTTGTTCAGAATATGCTACACGAATAGTGCCAAAAATGCACTTAAGATTCAGAATCTTCGCTCATCTTAATTAATCTACTGAAAGACTTATCGCTAGGATTTTCAAAAATCTCTAAATTAAAATCTTTCACAGATGCAAAAACATGATCAAAAATATCGGATTGTATATTTTCAAAATCGACCCATGCTTTAATTTTTGAAAAACAGTAAATTTCCATTGGAACCCCATTTTCACTCGGCGACAATTGACGCACCAATAAAGTCATGTCCTTATTAATATCGGCTCTTTCAGCCAAATAATTCCTCAAATACACCCGAAACAAACCCAAGTTGGTCAAATTCCTTGCTACCCCTTTACCTTCTTTTTGTACCTTTTCGTTGTGGCGGCTTATTTCAGTTAATTTCTCCTTTATATAATCGCTTAGTAGGGGGTGCTTTTGAAATTTCTCTATCATTTCTGAGGATGCGAATTGCACGCTGTGCTGAGAAATCGTTACCGAGCGCTTGATTCTCCGACCGTCTGACTCTTCCATACCCCTCCAATTTTTGAAAGCATCCGCGGTAAACGCCGATGTGGGTACGGTGGTGTAGGTATTATCGAAATTTCGCACCTTTACACTCACCAAATTGATGTCCATAACCGTACCGTCAGCTCCATATTTAGAAAACTCAATCCAATCGCCATTTCGCAACATATCAGATGATGAAATTCTTACAGAAGCGGCCAAACCTGCAAGCGTATCTTTAAATATCAATAAAAGCGCGGCACTCATGGCACCTACAGCCGTTAGTAGGCTGAGGATAGAACGATCCGTTAACAGCGAAATTGCAATGAGTAATGACAATATATTCACCACGATACTGCCCACTTGTACGTAGGCTGCAATGGGTTTGTCTTTTAAGGCTTCTGAATTTAAAAGTACAACTTTTACGAATTTCAATACCGATTGTATAAACTGATTAACAGTTAATATCATTAGCAATCCAATAATGGTTTGAGCTGGATCTACAATGTTATCAAACCCATGCAATACAATGGGCATAGATATCATGGCAAATATTAACGGAATCAAGCGTGTCAAATATTTGAAAGTTTGATTCTCGACCAACACATTTAACAAGGGTTGATTTACCCGCTCAGAATAGGCCCGTATTGATGACTGTACCAAGCGCCTTGAAACAAAGGCGATAACCCAAACTAGGAGTATCAAAACACCCATTAATACTCCTAGTTTGACCCAAAGTGCTTTTTCTTCAGCAATGCCCATTTCCAATAACCATTGGTATATCCATTCTGCCAATTTTTGTTCTAAGTTCAAGCTATTCCGCATATTCACAAAGGTAATCATGCCAGACCAATATGTGCAAAAAGTACTCTTTTATCGATAGAGTTACCCGCATTCCCCATCGAAAGTGTATTTTTGAATGTGCGCATTTTTATACCTAAGTCCGTATTAATACTATTCCTTTTTATTTTAACCCTCAGTGGGTTTAAATATGGTAACGACCTATTTGAATTTAGCAAACATCTTGAAATATTCTCTCATGTGTACAAAACCGTTCAAGAAGAATATGTAGAAGAAGTGCCCGCATCGGAAATGGCCCAGATCGCCATTAAAAACATGCTTAAAAACCTAGACCCCTACACCGTATTTTATTCGGAATACCAAGCTGAAGAAGCCTTAATCGAAAGACAAGGAGAATATGGGGGCGTAGGTTGCAGGGTAATTATACAAAACCACTTCCCCATGGTTTTGGAAATTGAAAAAGGATATGGTTTCGATAAAGCTGGAATCAAACAAGGCGATGTGATTTTAAAAGCCGGAGATATTGACCTACGAGACCGACCCATAGACGAAATGATGCAGTATTTTAGGGGTGCTCCGAATACAAGTTTCAACGTAACCATTCTACGGGCGCAAAAAGACACCCTTGTAAGATTGGTAACCCGCAGCCAGGTTGAATCCAAATCCGTATCTTATAGTGGAATCTTAAAAAACAATTTCGGTTATATCAAACTCGATGAATTTGGCCGCGATTGTGCCCAGGAAATTGCGCAAGCACTGAAACATCAAATCGATAGCAACCAAATAAAAGGACTGGTCTTAGATCTGAGAAATAACGGCGGCGGACTTCTAGATCAAGCCGTAGAAATTGTGGGTTTATTTGTTCCTAAAAACACACTTGTTGTTTACCTGAAAGGAGCACACAAAAGCGGCAACCAACCTTGGCGCACTCCCAACGAACCCCTAGCCCCTAATCTGCCCGTTGTAGTTCTCATCAATGAATCCTCGGCCTCCGCTTCAGAAGTGGTAAGCGGCAGTTTGCAAGATTTAGACCGTGCCCTTATCATTGGATCGCCCAGCTTCGGAAAAGGTTTGGTACAGAATTATAAAAATCTGCCTTACCGTACTCAAATGAAAATAACCACTGCCCGATATCACATACCCTCGGGCCGTTGCATCCAAAAAATTGATTACCGCCGTTCGGGAAATTCCCCCAAACAGGCCTTTAAAACAAAAAATGGGCGACCCGTTTTTGACGGATCTGGCGTGCATCCCGATGTAAACATCAATCAATCAGAACCCTTAGACCTAATGAATTGGATGAAACGCGAATTGCTCATTTTCGATTATGCCAACCAAAAAGAAGCATTTTGGAAAACTAAAAATCCCGATAATGCATTCGATTTACTTAGTGATTTTGCCCAATTTGCAACCGTAAAAGGCTCTGAAAAAGTCGGAAAATCCCTCAACAATTTGGTATCAAAAAGTAGCGACTCCAGTATTTTCAATCGCACCGACTTTTTACAAGTCAATACCGCTGCCATAGAAAAATGGATGAATCAAGACATCAAAAACAACCAAGAATGGTACTTGTATGAGTTGCGACAAGCCCTTTACCAGCGTTGGTATGACAAGTCCAAGTATCACCAAACAATGTTAACTAAAGATCCTCTTATAGATAAGGCCTCGGCCTATCTTGCAAATCCAGAACGGATTTCGAAAATTGTTAATCCCAAATAATTATTGATGATTCTATTAATTATTCTACTTCTAATTGGTTCCATAGGTGGTTTCTTGGCGGGTATTATGGGCGTGGGAGGCGGCTTGGTTTTCATACCGATACTCACTTACCTATTTGCGCAATTTCCCGGGATCTCCAACGAAGAAGCCGTTCGTTTTACTTTGGCTAATTCCATTACCCTGGTTTTTGCTTCGGGACTTTCTGGCATTTACCGCCAAATCAAAATGGGTATTTACGATTTTAGAAAAAGTCTTACCGTAGGCATACCCGGTGCCGCAGCAGCGGCCGCTATGAGTTATGCCATACAACATGGAAATTGGTATAGCCACGAACGATTTACTTGGGTTTTCTTGGGATTCTTATTATTATCTATCGGAAATATGCTTTTCAAAAAAGAAGACGATTCAAGTCCCGTAAATACCGAAAACACCTCTACTCTTGCTCGACTTATAGTGGGTTTATTTGCCGGAACCGTGGTTTCCATGAGCGGATTAGGAGGAGGAATTGTTATGGTTCCCCTTTTTCGGATGATCCTCAAATTGCCGGTAAAAAAAGCCACTGCCTTATCTCTAAGCGTGGTGCCCCTTCTCTCAATTTTTCCAATTATCCAATATTTGAGTGTTACCGATGCCCCTTTACTAAGTAACGCGGTATTGCCCACGCTCAATACCATGAAACTTTTTCAAACACAATACCTAGTTGGTTTGTTTTACATTCCAATGGCCTTAGGCGTGGTTATTTTTTCATCTTTTGGACAAAAAACTGCATTAAAAACGCCTTCCCCAATCATCCGATTTATATTTGCATTACTTTCTGGTATCATTTTAATAAAAACACTATATGAATTATTCTAAACACATACGACTTTTAAGTGTATTCTTAACGGTAAGCGCCGCCTTAACGGCTCAGATACCTGCAGGCTTTTCCAAAGATCAATGGGAATCTATGCAACGCCTTAAGTCGCATGTTTCCTATTTGGCTTCAGATGAACTACAAGGGCGCCAAACCGGCTCACCGGGTGAGTTGCTAAGTGCTACCTATATCGCCAAAGAATTCAAAAAAAACCGTCTCAAACTTTGGGGTGAAAATGGATTTCAGGAATTTACAATGACACAGTTTCGCATTGCTTCCGACGAATGTATACTGCAAATCAATCCCATGGGCGGGGCATTGCACGCCGCAACCCCATTTAAAATGAATGAAGATTATTACCCACTTTCACAAACGGCAGATAACGACAGTTGCACCGCAGAAGTCGTAGATGTTGGCTACGGAATTATTGCCGAGAAATTAAATAAAAACGAATTCGAAGGTGAAGATGTAAAAGGAAAAATCGCGGCTATTCGACTAGGATTCTTTGGAAAATCCGAGAATCCCCATAGTGAAGTTGCTCAATATGCCGATATCAATACGAAGGTAGAAAATGCGATAAAATACGGGGCTATAGGTATCGTTTTTTTCCGAAATGACACAAATGAACCCGCTCCAAGTGGAAAGTTAGATCGCAATATCAAACCATGCAAAATTCCAGTTTTCTACTTTGCACAAACCCGACCTCTTCCCCGTGGACTTACGGTTACAATGAAAAGTAAAGTAATTACACCTCAAGTTAAAGGACATAATGTAATTGGGTACAAAAATAACCATCGTAAAAAAACCGTAATTATCTGTGCTCACCACGACCATATAGGCTTCAACGAGTATGACAACAGCCGGTACAAAGGACCACAGGCTATTCACAATGGTGCCGATGATAATGCCTCAGGGGTCGCCGCAATGATTGAGCTTTCAAAACAACTAAACAAATGGGGACTTCGTAAGAACAACTATTTATTTATTGCTTTTAGCGGTGAAGAATTAGGACTACTAGGTTCTAAATATTTCACTAAAAATCCATTAATTCCGTTAGATAAAATCAATTATGTGATTAATATCGATATGCTGGGTCGTATCGATTCTACCAAGAAAACATTAACTATAAACGGAGTAGGAACCTCTAGCAAATGGATTGACGTGTTAAAAAAACTGGAAACCGATACCCAAAATATAAAAATTGCCACAACTGAAAGCGGCTTAGGTCCATCAGACCATGCTAGTTTTTATTTGGAAAACATTCCAGTATTACACTTTTTCTCTGGTCAGCATCGAGATTACCATACCCCCGATGATGATGAAAATCGCATCAATTACCAAGGTATGTACCACAGCATTCAAGCAATCAAACAAATCGTTTGTCATACTAAAAAGAAAAAGTTAGACTTTGTTAAAACCAAAGACATTTCACCAGGCAAAATGCGTTTTAAAGTAACTTTAGGTGTGATGCCCGACTACTCATTTTCGGGTGAAGGCATGCGCATAGATGGTGTTACACCTGATAGACCTGCGGCAGCTGCCGGCTTGCAACGCGACGATGTGGTGATCCAAATTGGCGACTATCCCGTTAAAGACATGATGGGTTATATGTCTGCCCTGGGAAAATTCGAAAAAGGAGATACGGTTCCTGTGACTGTAATTCGCAACAAAGGCACCTATACCGTAAACGTTACCTTTTAATGAAAATCAACGAACATATAGCCCAACGCAATCGCACCCTGTTTTCGTTCGAAATACTTCCCCCATTAAAAGGAGAAGGCATACAAAATATTTATGATGGTATCGATCCACTATTAGAATTCGATCCTTCCTTCATTGATGTTACCTATCACCGCGAAGATTTTATCCTCAAGCGCCGTCCTGACGGCTCCTTTGACCGTGTATCAACCCGCAAACG
This sequence comes from Bacteroidia bacterium, assembly GCA_965659745.1. GTDB lineage: Bacteria > Bacteroidota > Bacteroidia > NS11-12g > UBA955 > VMCP01. Next base: position 24,445 of record CBFHXF010000008.1, on the reverse strand, counting down.
TCCTGGAACTGTAGCCATTTGTGCGGCCATCCAAAATAAATACCGAATCGATGCGGTTCCCCATATCATATGCGGCGGATTTACCCGCGACGACACGGAAACCGCCCTTATAGAATTGAACTTTTTGGGCATTGATAACGTATTGGCATTAAGGGGCGATGCACGTCATGGAGATTTGCATTTTACACCAGAAAACGACGGCAATAAAAACGCCCTCGACCTGATTCATCAAGTTAAAAACATGAATTCTGGTGTGTATTTAGATGAAGAATTAAGCAATGCTGTAGAAAGTAATTTCTGCATTGGTGCAGCCTGTTATCCAGAAAAACATATGGATGCCCCCAACTTACAATCCGATTTACGGTATTTGAAACGCAAGGTAGAAGCCGGTGCCGAGTTTTTGGTAACACAAATGTTTTTTGACAATCAATATTATTTCGATTTCGTTAAAAAATGCCGCGAAAACGGTATAAATGTGCCTATCATACCCGGTATCAAACCCTTGGCAACGAAAAAACAACTCAGTGTATTGCCAAAAATATTCCATATCGATTTGCCCGATGCCTTGGTAAGCGCCGTAGAAACTTGCAAAAATAATGAAGCCGTAAACCAAGTAGGTATTGAATGGGCCGCCCAACAATGCAAAGAACTTATGGATGCCGATGTACCCGTTTTGCACTTTTACACCATGGGTAAGTCGCATCAAACCAAAGAAATCTGTAAACGTATTTTCTAATTACATGGAAGGAACCGTAACCAAATCAACCGGCAGCTGGTATATGGTTCGAACCGATGACGGTCACGTGTGGCAAGCCCGTACCCGAGGAAAAATGCGACTTCAAGGCCTCGACACCAGTAATCCTGTTGCTGTGGGAGATCGGGTGCGCTTTGAAGAAGATATCAATTATGAAAATACCGCCAGCATCATTGAAGTCTTCCCCCGAAATAATTGGGTCATTAGAAAAGCCAATAAACTCAGTTCCAAACGGCAGATTCTTGCCAGTAACTTAGATGCTGCCGTGTTGGTGGCAAGCATCATTTCACCCCGCACCTCATTAGGATTCATAGATCGGTTTTTAGTAGGCTGCGAGGCCTATCATGTGCCTTCCATTTTATTTCTTAATAAGGCCGATCTATTAGGCGATCAATTCGATTCTGTAAAGGAGGAAATTTTTCGCATTTACGAACATGCCAAAGTGCAAATTTACTTCGGTTCTGCATTATCGCCCGAAACGGCCAATGCATTCAAAGCCAATACACTAGGAAAGCGTATTTTATTAGCCGGTCATTCTGGCGTGGGCAAATCCACGCTAATGAACGCCTTATATCCCAATTTTAAAGCACGAGTTGGGGTTATTTCCGAATACCACTCTAAAGGAAAACACACCACTACTTTTGCTGAAATGTATACCACCGAAGACGGTACTCAGATCATTGATACCCCCGGTATTCGCGATTTTGGAGTCGTGGATATTCCTGCAGAAGAGCTGCCGCACTATTTTCCAGAGTTCCGACGCTTCATGAAATCATGTAAATTCAGTAACTGTACGCATACCCATGAGCCCGAATGTGCCGTTTTAGCCCAACTTGAACAAGGAAACATCCCCCAAGAGCGTTATTATAGTTATCAGAGTATTCTCAATAACGAAGACATTTTTAAATAGTACTTTCGCAGTCGCGTGAATAAAACCCAAAAACCCATATCCCCCTTTTATTTTCTCTTGGGAATTCTATTCTTCCTGAACGCCTGTATTAAATCTCCCGAATTCACCCAGAATTCAAAATTGCAATTTTCAACAGATTCTATCTTTTTCGATACCATTTTTACCCGACAGCCCCAAACCGGCACCTATCCCATTTCCGTTACCAAACTCCTAAGTGTAAAAAACAATAGCGATTTTTGGGTAAAAGCTGATTTTAAAGTAGCGGGTGGCACCCAATCGCCTTACCGAATCAATATCGACGGCATTTCTGGAAATGAAATCAACCAACTTGAAATTGCGCCGCAAGACAGTGTTTTTGTATTCGTACAATGCAAACTCGAAGCCAATAATCAAACCCAACCCTTACTCGTTTTAGATTCTCTATACGCCAATGTGGGAAATCAAAGTTCCAAACTCATCCTGGCCGCCTACGGTTGGGATGCCCATTATGTGCGCGATAGCATCATTCCTAACAACACCGTTTGGTCTGATAAAACCAAACCGTATGTGATAATAGACGGGGCATATGTAGCGCCCAATTCTAAATTCACCATCGAAAAAGGCGTGCAAATTTATGCCTCTGCCCGCTCCGGCATTTATGTTTTTGGTCGATTGGAAATGAACGGAACGGCAGAAGAACGCATTAAAATTCGCGGCGATAAGCCCATTGAAGCCACTAAAACCTATCCCAATCAATGGTATGGCATGTATTTCGCTCCCGGTGGCACCGGAAACATTGAACATACCGATATCACCAATGCTATTGTGGGCTGCAGAACCGATTCTCAAGCCTTGGGTACCGATCCCTGCCTCGTACTCAAAAATACCCGTATTCAATATTGCGGACAAGCCTGCTTAATAGGCGTTAGCGGGGCTATATCGGCCGAAAACTGCCTCTTCGCTGATGCGGGTAGTTACTCTTTCTTGGGTTATTTTGGGGGAAGCTATCAATTCAACCATTGCACCTTTGCCGATTATTCCTTTTTTACAAACCGGAACGGCGGACATTTCGGATTGACCAATACCTTACGTGATGGCAATGGCTTCTTAATAAACACACTTCCCCTCCGTATGAGTTTGAAACACTCCATTGTATGGGGGTATAAAAGCGAGGAAATTGCCCTCGATCGTTCCGATCGTGCTGCTTTTGATGTTAGCAACACCACCTACAACCTATTAAAAACCCAAGACGAGTTGGAGGTATTCAAAGGCAATCAGAATATCTTTAACCGAGACCCGTTCTTTACCAGCACCGCAAATGGCGATTACCACCTGGAAGCCAACTCAAATGCAATCAATCAAATTCCATCCTTAAGCCTATCAATTGACTTGGAAGGCAAACCGCGTAATAATCCTACCGATATAGGCGCTTACGAGTTTCAGTAACTCCTATAGCAACCCCAGCAGAACAAACCATATATTCGGAGTACTTCTTAATCACAGAAAACCCATCAATTACAATAAACAACCCTAATTTGAACGGTTATTCAAATCAGCGTAAACCCAATATTTAAAAGTTGTCCTAAACATATTTGTATAGGCTACTCAAATATTTCAAAAATCAATTATTAACGCTTTGAAGCAAAAAACGACTTCATGAGCGCCGCACACTCCGCTTCTAATACACCGGAAACCACCTCCATTTTAGGGGCTGCTATCAGTCCTTTTCCATGATAGCCCGTTTTAGGTTCTGAAGCGCCGTAAACCAATCGCGCCGGCCGCGCCCATTGCACAGCACCAAAACACATGGTACAAGGTTCTACCGTAACATATAAGGTACATTCATCTAAGAATTTAGATCCCAAAAATTGAGCCGCACCTGTAATAGCTAGCATCTCAGCATGCGCCGTTACATCGGTTAACTTTTCGGTTTGGTTGTATCCTTTGGCAATTATTCGCTGGTTATGCACCACCACAGCGCCAATAGGAACCTCATCTTCATCAAAGGCTTGTTGCGCCAATTGCAAGGCCTTTCCCATAAAGTACTCATCTGAAAACAGTTCGACTTCCTGCATAAAATAATAACGTAAATATAAGCCCAATACCGCCATTTTTTGTGGAACTTTGTTAATACTATAATGAGAATTGGAATCGTTTTGTATCCCACCTTCGGAGGAAGCGGCGTTTTAGCTACCGAATTAGGAAAGGCCCTTGCAAAAAAAGGACATCAAGTACACTTCATAAGCTACAGCCAACCTGCACGTTTAGAAGCTTTTGTGGAAAATATTTTCTACCATGAAGTCTATATTCCTCAATATCCCCTTTTTCAACATGCCCCTTATGAAACGGCACTTGCCGGAAAAATCGTTGAAATCGTAAAGAGTAATAAACTCGAACTGATGCATGTGCACTACGCCATACCCCATGCATCGGCTGCCCTTCTTGCCAAAATGATTCTAAAAGAAGAAGGCATCAATATGCCCGTGGTTACCACTTTACATGGCACCGATATTACCCTAGTAGGCCGCGAAGCCAGCTACGAGCCCGTTGTCACCTGGAGCATCAATCAAAGCGATGCCGTTACTGCCGTTTCTGATAGTTTGGTTCGCGATACCCAAAAACATTTTGCCGTAAAGCGACCTATTAGAATGATTCCAAATTTTATTGATTTCGAAAGATTCAATAAAAAACCACGTCAGCATTTTAAAGATTTAATTGCACCCAATAACGAACGCATTTTAGTGCATACTTCCAACTTCCGCAAGGTTAAAAGAGTGGAAGATGTGGTGCGCATCTTTGATATCATCCAACAGAAAATTCCGGCTAAATTGCTTTTAATTGGCGACGGACCCGAGCGCTCCAACATCGAAAAAGTATGCCGCGAATTGCATGTCTGCAATAAAGTTACCTATTTAGGCAAACAAGAAGCCATCGAAGAAATTCTGAGTATTTGCGACCTGTTCATACTGCCATCAGAAAGCGAGAGCTTTGGTTTGAGCGCATTAGAAGCAATGGCCTGTGAAGTTCCTGTGATTTCTAGCAATGCTGGCGGACTTCCAGAAGTAAACATTGACGGTGTTACGGGCTTTTTATCTGATATCGGAAATTATGAGGAAATGGCGGCCAATGCTTTAACCTTGTTACAAGACGATGACAAGCTCATTCAATTCCGTAAAAACGCCTTGGAACAAGCCAAATCCTTTGATCTCAATAGCATATTGGATCAGTATGTAGCTGTTTACGAAGAAATGATTCAGTTACACAACTAATCGTTTTAATTTCTCGGGAAATAATTCCTCAAAAACTTCAGCGCGATAGAGATTTGATTTTCTACCGTTTTGGGGGTAATATCTAATAACTCCGCTATTTCCTTGTGCGATAATTCGTAATTGCGGCTCATGATAAATACCTGCCGACATTTAGTAGGCAGCTGCTCTATGAGATAATTGAGTTTTTCTTGGATTTCTTTAACCGCAATCGTTTCTACAATACCCGGGTCGGTATCTAAATATATATCGTTATCGGGTAAATCGTTGTAATCGACTTTAGCTTTGCGAATGTGGTTGAGCGAGCGATTGCGAACGGAAGTAAAAAGGTAGCTTTTCAGGGAGTTTTCGTCTTGAATCTCCCTGAATTGCCCGCCATTCCAATAAGAAAGAAAAACGTCGTGAACAATTTCCTCAGAATCGTCGGCATTATTTACGATGGTATTCGCATATGCGACCAATCCTGGACGGAACTTCCGAAAAACGGTTTCTAGCTGATGGATATCCTGATTCAAAGGCGTAAAACGGGTTGAATTAGGGCAAAAATACGTCCATTACAGCGTCAAACCGATAAAAAATAATTCACGATTGTTAATTGGCTACATCACTCATAAACTGAAGATGCATCAATTTGAGTTCTTCATAGTTAAATTCACCATCGAAATAGGCTACCGCTGCATCAATATCTTCCACTTCTTCATTGCGGAAATAATCCACAATTTCTTCTTGAAGATCCTCATCTAAGAATTGATTCAAAAAGTAACGAATGTTAATCTTGGTGCCGGAATTCACGATTTGAGTTAATTCCTCCAACATCTCGTTAAACTCAATTTTTAACTGATCGGCAATGTCTGGTAAATCTACCTTTTTGTCGATGTTCAAAATGATGTTCACGCGTTTGGCAGAACGCTCAGAGTTGCCTTTCAAAACAACTTCCATCGGTCTATCGATTTCGTTGTCTTTTACATACTTTTCGATGAAGGCAATAAAGGGAGCCCCAAATTTCTGGGCTTTGTTTCTTCCCACCCCATTGATGTTGGCTAATTCCTCGATAGTAATCGGGTACTTGGTAGCCATGTCTTCCAGACTCGGATCTTGAAAAATTACATAGGGAGGCAATTCCATCTCCTGCGCAACTTTTCGGCGTAAATCCTTAAGTCCTTTAAACAAATTTTTGTCGCTGAGGGATTCGAGTTTGAAGCTATCGAAGTCTTCGTCACTCACATGGTCGAACTCTGTATCTACGGGCATAAATAGCTCATATGGTTCTAATAAGTAAGCTCCGCCTTTAGGCGTAAGGCTCAATAATCCGTAACGCTCAATATTCTTGTGCAAGAAACCCTCTACAAGAGCCAAGCGGAATACAGATTTCCAAAATATTTTGTCGCGCTCCTTGCCTTTACCAAAGTGCGACATTAAATGATGACCGTAGTGCTTAATTTGCGCTTCGGCTGTATTTCCAATAATCACATTCACCAAGTGGGTCAATGTGAACTCACCTTTTATTTCCGCAACCATCTCCAATGCCATGAGCATCGCGCTCTCCACATTTTCCTTTGGCTTGGGGTGTGCGCAATTGTCGCACATCTTTTCACAATCGTCTTCGCTAAATTCTTCTCCGAAATAATGAAGCAATAACTTGCGTCTGCACTGACTGCTTTCTGCAAACGCTTCAGTTTCCGCAATAAGTAAACGCCCAATTTCTTGTTCGGCAACCGGTTTGTCTTTCATAAACTTCTCCAATTTCTCTATGTCATTGGGGTTATAAAACAACAAACAATCGCCGCGCATGCCATCCCTGCCTGCCCGACCCGTTTCTTGGTAATATCCTTCTAAGCTTTTGGGAACATCATAATGAATTACATAACGCACATCGGGCTTGTCAATACCCATTCCAAAGGCAATGGTGGCCACAATAACGTCGCATTTCTCCATCAAGAAAGCATCTTGATGCTGCGCACGCACTTTAGAGTCCAAACCCGCATGATAAGGTAGCGCCTTTATGCCATTGCGCTCCAACATCTGCGCAATTTCTTCTACCTTTTTGCGAGACAAACAATACACAATTCCTGAAGAGTCCTGATGTTGTTGAATAAAGGTGATAATCTCTTTATGAACCACATCTTTACGACCCTTAGGTCTTACCTTATAATATAGATTCGGACGGTTGAATGAACTTTTGAAAAGATTGGCATCCAGCATATTCAAATTCTTTTGAATATCATGCTGTACTTTGGGTGTGGCAGTAGCGGTTAATGCCAATATTGGAATATTGCCAATATTGCGCACCATCTGTTTAATTTTACGGTATTCTGGCCTGAAATCATGGCCCCACTCAGAAATACAATGCGCCTCGTCTACAGCCACGAAAGAAACCTTTATTTTCGCTAATAAATCTAAGGTTTCTTGCTTTTTGAGTGTTTCTGGAGCCACATACAACAGTTTGGTTTCCCCAGAAATAACATCCTCTATTACCTGATTAAAGTCTGCCTTATTGAGTGAACTGTTTAAAAAATGCGCCAAACCACTATTACTTGAAAATCCGCGGAGATTGTCGACCTGGTTTTTCATCAACGCAATCAAAGGCGAAATCACAATGGCCGTTCCCTCCATCATCATGGCAGGCAATTGATAACACATCGATTTACCCGCGCCCGTAGGCATGATCACAAAACAATCTTTACCGTCCATGATACTTTGTATCACGACCTCTTGATTGCCTTTGAATGTGTCAAAGCCGAAAAATTCCTTTAGGAATCCCTTCGGATCTTTGGTGTCATGTCTAGTTATAGCGGTCATCTTTTTTCTTTACTGTAATTAAGTATGTGAAATTACAACAAATTTGTATGTTAACAATGCATTAAGACTGCGAAATAAAAAATGTTTAAACGTATTTCCTACTATTCAAATCCACAAGCTTCATTATTTTTCCCTTATTTTGTGGATACTTTAGGAACGCATTTCCTGATTTCTGTATTACATGAACCCAAAAACAGCTGAATTTTCCCACGAAACCATCATAGAATTAGGACGCAAAGCCTTTAATGATGAACTACTTAGTTTGCAAGAACTGCCAAAATATTTGGACGAAAATTTTGCAAATGCCGTAAAAACCATACTGCTATCTAAAGGACGTGTCGTTTTAACAGGAATTGGAAAAAGTGCCATTATTGCCCAAAAAATTTGCGCCACCATGAATAGCACCGGTCAGCCTGCCTTATTCATGCACGCCGCAGATGCCATTCACGGCGATTTGGGTATGATTCAAGAAAATGACGTGATTATTGCCATTTCCAAAAGTGGCAACACCGCCGAAATGATCACGCTTATTCCCCTATTAAAAAAGACCAACAACCCCCTTATTGCTATTGTAGGCAATATGCAATCGCAATTGGCCCTAAACGCCAATTGGGTACTTAACACTACAATTAATAAAGAGGCCTGCCCAAATAATTTAGCCCCAACCACCAGCACAAGTGCCCAATTACTAATGGGCGATGCCCTGGCGGTTGCGCTCATTAAATTGCGCAATTTTAACGACGAAGACTTCTCCAAATACCATCCCGGTGGAGCCCTAGGTAAAAAACTGTACCTCACTTGTGGCAACATTGCCAACCAACACGCCACTCCGTCTGTAAGTCCCTCCACCAGTTGGAAAGAAGTAATCGTAAGCATCACCGAAAGCAGACTGGGTGCTACCTGCGTTATTCATAATAACTCCATACTCGGAATCATTACAGATGGCGATATCCGCCGTATGCTAGCCCATAACGAAGAACTAAATAGCCTTCAAGCCCAGCATATAATGAGTCCCAATCCACGACAAATAGCCGCTGATGAATTGGCGGTAGAAGCCGCTCAAATCATGCAAGAACACAAAATCACACAACTCATTGTTACGGAAAACCATACCTATATTGGAATGGTGCACCTACACGATTTGTATCAAGAAGGAATAATAGGATAAACCCATGAATAAAAATCATTATATCATCATTATGGCCGGAGGTATCGGTACCCGCTTCTGGCCCGTTAGTAAAAAAAGTTTCCCCAAACAATTCATGGATATTTTAGGTACCGGCCAGTCGCTGATTACCCAAACGTATAAACGATTTGCCCATTTTATTCCTGAAGAAAACATATACATAGTCGCCAATGCCGATTATACCGAACTCATCAAAGAACACATCCCCAGCATTACCGAGGAACAAATATTAAAGGAGCCACTAGGCAAAAATACCGCCCCCTGCATCGCCTTTGCCAGCTATTACCTCAAACAGAAAAATCCAAATGCGGTTTGTATGGTGGCCCCTTCAGACCATCTCATTACTGACGAACCTAATTTCGCCGCAATCAGCCTAAAAGCACTTGATTTTGCCGCCGAACAAGACGGACTCGTTACATTAGGTATCAAACCTTCACGACCCGATACCGGTTACGGATATATACAATTTACCAAAGATCCTATCCAAGAAGGCATTCACCCTGTGAAAACCTTCACGGAAAAACCCACCGAAGAAATCGCAAAAAGTTTCATCGAAAGCAAAGAATTCTTATGGAATGCCGGCATTTTTGCATGGAATGTGCAAACCATTTGTAACCGTTTTGAAGACAAACTACCTGAAATTCATGCCCTCTTCAATGAAATAGATTACCAAAGTGAAAATAGCAAATCCAAAATCGAAAGAGCCTACGGCGAATGTCCGAGCGTTTCTATAGATTACGGCATCATGGAAAAAGAAAAAAACGTTTTCGTGCTGCCCTCCCACTTTGGCTGGAGCGATTTAGGAACCTGGAAAAGCCTTTGGGATGTATCTCCAAAAGACGGGCATCAAAATGCCATCATAGGTAAAAACACAATTGCACAAGACGCACAAGACAATCTCGTTTATGCCAATGGCAATAAACTGACCGTTATCAGTGGTGTAGACAACCTGGTAGTGGTAGACTCCGACGAAGTGCTTTTAGTAATGAATAAAGATAAAGAACAGGAGCTCCGAACCATCGTAAACGAAGTAAAACAGAAGTACAAAGGAAAATACAATTGATTTTTTCTTTACTTCATTGCCATTTATGATTTTTTAGTATATTTGCATCGTTACCCGTTACAGGTAACGCCAACTGTTACGCGCTTTTACATACCAAACATCCTGGCCGTGCACTTTGCGCGGCCTTGATTTTTTATAGGAACCCCACTCGTGAAAAATCCCTCCTATCTCCGCGCGCATCTGTACATACACATTTCTGTATTTCTTTGGGGCTTCACCGCCATACTCGGCAAACTTATTTCTTACGGATCCCTGCAGCTCGTTTGGCACCGCATGCTCATAACCGCCGCCGTTTATTTCATGATTCCCTCCGTATGGAAATTAGTGAAAAACACCCCTAAAAAAACCTTGTTCCGACTCTGGCTCATTGGCATTGTAGTGGCCGGACATTGGCTTACTTTTTACGGCAGTATTAAACTCGGAAACTCTGTTTCTATTACCTTAGCCTGCCTCGGTTCGGCCTCCTTTTTCACCTCCCTATTTGAACCATGGCTTACCCGTCAACCCTTCCAAAAACAGGAAATTGCCTCGGGTCTAATCGTAGTGCTGGGTGTAGCCCTTATTAGTTTCTCCCTTCCACAACCTCCAAGTCCCAACCTCTCCTACCCACTAGCCATAGGCATTGGCATCATAAGCGCCGCCCTCGCTGCCCTCTTCAGCACCCTCAATAAAAAATATATCCAAGATGCTCATCCCCTTACCATCAGCAGCATCGAAATGCTTTCCGGGGGAATTTCCCTAACGGCTGTAATTTTACTCTTCTTTCCGGCACAAGCCACCTTGATCCCCTCTTTCAATATCCAAGAATTCGACATCAATAACCTTCAAAACGGAGCATTAGACCTCCTTTGGCTCCTCTTATTAGCTATAGTTTGCACCAACCTCACTTTCTACTTAGCCACCATCGCCCTTAACCAACTCAGCGCCTTTACCTCCAATCTTACCGTTAATTTAGAACCCGTTTACGGCATCATACTAGGAATTCTCATTTTTAAAGAAAACCAAGAACTAAATATCAACTTCTACCTAGGCACTCTCATTATTTTATGCGCTATTTTTGTAAACATCTACCTGCAACGTAAAAAACGAAAAGATGCTGAAACAAATTCAAGAGCGCAGAAGCCACTTTCTGAAGGAATTTAATGGCGAAAAAGCCCCCGACGAACTCATAAATACCCTACTTAACGCCGCCATTTGGGCCCCCTCTCATAAACTTACCCTGCCCTTCAGATTTGTAGTGTATGGACCCGATAAACTGCCTTTATTCGCACAACAAATCGAAAGCAGCTTCCGAAATCGGAATGCGGATCCCAATACTGACAAAATTGCTAAAATGCAGTCATTCCCTCAAAAATTATCGCATGCCATAGCCATAATCCTAAAACCCTCTCAAAAAGTTCCCCTTTGGGAGGAATATGCCAGCCTCGGTGCCGCTATACAGAATATTTACCTCACCCTTTGTGAGTCCGAAACTTTTGGAGGCTATTGGACCACCGGAAACGAAATTGACGCACCCATGATGCGAAACGCACTGAAAATTTCCCCCGAAGAAATACATTGCGGGTACTTTTTCATCGGGGGAATTAACACCAAACGAACCCAGGCGCAGCGCCCTGAATCAGAGGTTATTTGGATTTAGAATTAATATGATTTAGCAAAAAGCACACGCTGAATGCTGGGAGATCCTGTAAGTATGCAAGTTCCCGCTTCCTGAACATTGTCTAAAGGAATGCAACGTATTGTGGCTTTTGTCATCTCTTTAATTTTGGCTTCTGTTTCTCCGGTACCGTCCCAATGTGCATAAGCAAAACCTTGCTTGTTCTCTAAAACGTCAACAAACTCTTCCCAAGAATTCACGGTATAGGTGCGGCTTTCTAGGAAACTTTTGGCCTTATTATACAATGAACTTTGTATGTCTTCCAACATTTCCTGAATGCGTGTTTCAAGTCCATCCATAGATACCACTTCCTTAGTTTTCAAATCGCGACGCGCCAATTCAATGCTGTTCTGAGCCAAATCGCGAGGACCTAAGGCCAATCGAACGGGAATGCCTTTTTGCTCCCACTCCGCAAACTTATAACCGGGTTTGTGGGTATCGCGATCGTCTACTTTCACCTTCAAGCCAACGGCCTTTAAAGAAGCCGCTATCTCATCTATTTTTTCAATTACTGCAATTCTTTCCTCGTCTTTACGATAAATAGGCACTAAAACAACATGAATCGGAGCTAATTTCGGAGGAATCACCAAACCCTCATCGTCGCTGTGAACCATAATTAAGGCCCCCATCAAACGGGTAGAAACGCCCCAACTCGTAGCCCAAACGGATTCAATTTTACCCTCTTTGTTTTGGAACGTAACATCGAACGCTTTGGCAAAATTCTGTCCTAAAAAGTGGCTCGTTCCCATTTGCAGTGCTTTGCCGTCTTGCATCATACCTTCGATACAGTAGGTTTCTACGGCACCCGCGAAACGTTCGTTTTCGGTTTTCACGCCCTTAATAACCGGAATGGCCATGTACTCTTCCGAAAATGTGGCATATACATCCAACATTTTTGTCGCCTCTTCTAATGCCTCCGCCTGTGTAGCGTGCGCTGTATGACCTTCTTGCCATAAAAATTCGGCCGTTCTCAAAAATAAGCGGGTGCGCATTTCCCAACGAACCACATTCGCCCATTGATTGATCAGTATAGGCAAATCGCGATAACTCTGAATCCAATTCTTGTAGGTATTCCAGATAATCGCCTCGGAGGTAGGACGTACCACCAATTCTTCTGTTAACTTAGAATCGGGATCTGCCATTAAACTACCCGGTTTATTAGGATCGGCTTTCAAGCGATAATGAGTTACTACTGCACATTCTTTGGCAAAACCTTCGGCATTTTTCTCTTCCTTTTCAAAAAGAGATTTGGGCACAAACAATGGAAAATAAGCATTAGAATGGCCTGTATCTTTGAACATTTTATCTAAAACGCTCTGCATGTTTTCCCAAATGGCATAACCATGGGGCTTGATAACCATACACCCTTTTACCGCACTGTGTTCCGCCAAATCAGCATTGTAAACCAACTGATTATACCATTCACTGTAATTTTCTTCTCTTGTAACCTTTTCGAAAGCCATAATAGTGAAACAAAATTACTCCAAATCTTCGGCTTTGTTCATATAAATGCGACCTAAAGCCCCTACACTTGCGAAAATCGCAAAATAAACTTTATGAGATTTGATTCGCGGTATTATTCAAATAATGGGATTCATCTAAATAAATACCAATTTAACTACCCATTTAAGGCAAGTAAAAGGCGTGCTTGGGCTTCCCAAAAAAAAGAGACTGCATTTTCATGCAGCCTCTTCTATCAATCAATTAGTAATTAACCCTTAGCTACATCCCAAACTGTTACCACAGTTCAAGCATTTATAACACGTACCACTGCGCACAGTTATATGTCCACAAACATTACAAGCAGGTGCATCGCTTTGAACGTCGCGCAAATGGTCTTGCATGTCTTTTACACCCGCCGCTTCTGCTTTCTTCATGCGCTGTTCATCTAAAGAAACAGGCATAACAGGATCAAAAACAGGCTTGAATTCGCTGATTACGGGAGCTTCCAATTTAGGTGCTTGACCTGGTAAATCAGAAGGTTTTACCTGAACCAAATCATCGCGGTGCAAGTATTCAAATCCTAATAATCTGAATATATAGTCTACAATGGACGTCGCATTTTTCACATTCGGATGTCCTTCAACCATACCGCTTGGTTCGAAGCGAGTGAAGGCAAACTTGTCTACGAACTCTTCCAAAGGAACTCCATATTGCAAGCCCACAGAAACCGCAATAGAGAAACAGTTCATTAACGAACGGAAGCTAGCGCCTTCTTTGTGCATATCAATGAAGATTTCACCTAAGGTACCATCATCGTATTCTCCTGTTCTTACAAATATAGTCTGTCCTCCCACGCGGCCCTTTTGGGTAAATCCATTGCGACGGTTAGGTAAACGCTTCTTCTCAACAATGTTAGAAAGTTGACGTTTGAACTTGGTATCGGTGCTCTGATTCAAGATATGCTTGGCCGCTTCTAGAACTACTTCAGGTGTCAATTCTTCAGCAATACGAATGGTATTATTTCCATCAGCTATAGCCGCTGCCTCTGCTCTGTCGGACTTTTCTTTCTTCTCAGATTTGTTGCTCAATGGCTGACTCAACTTACAACCATCGCGGTAAAGCGCATTGGCTTTCAATCCCAATCTCCAGCTTAAATCGTAACAACTTTTAATATCGTCAACAGTAGCTTCATTGGGAAGGTTGATCGTTTTGCTGATCGCACCAGAAATGAAAGGCTGAGCCGCTGCCATCATACGAATATGAGAGAACCCATGCAATAAACGCTCTCCTTTGTTACCACAACGGTTTGCACAGTCGAATACGGGTAAGTGCTCATCTTTTAAGTGCGGAGCTCCTTCTACGGTCATAGTACCTACTACGAAATCGTTAGCCGCTTCTACTTGAGCATCGGTGAATCCTAACTCTGCCAACATATCAAAATCAGGAGAGTTGTAAGTAGCTGCAGAAATTCCGCAACGCTCCATACACTCTTCACCCAAAGTGTATTTATTGAATACAAACCCGATTTCAAATGCCATTGGAGCCGCTTCTTCAAGCTTCTTCAAATCCATCATGTTGAAACCTTTCACTTTCAAACTATCGTGATTAATGAAGGGCGCACCTACAAACGTTTGATGTCCTTTAGCATAATTTACGATATCTTGAATTTCTTGCTCTTTATACCCCAAATTCTTCAAGGCTAAAGGAACGGTTTGGTTCACAATTTTGAAGTATCCACCACCTGAAAGCTTCTTGTATTTTACTAAAGCAAAGTCAGGCTCAATACCTGTGGTGTCACAATCCATCAACAAACCAATGGTTCCAGTTGGAGCAATTACAGTAGTTTGTGCATTGCGGAAACCGTATTGTTCGCCCAGTTGAACCGCCTTATCCCAAGCCGAACAAGCCGATTTCAATAGGTAATCTGGACAGAATTTCTCATCGATACATACCGGTGCTACGCTCAATCCTTCAAAAGCTAATGGCGTATTATAAGCCGCATAGCGGTGGTTGCGGATAACACGCAACATGTGCTTTTTATTCTTTTCGTACATACGGAATGCGCCTTTCGTGGCTGCCATTTCCGCACTTGTTGCATAAGCCGTTCCGGTTAAGATAGCCGTAACTGCACCTGCTATAGCAGTAGCTTCTTTGCTATCGTAAGGAATACCTGCGCTCATCAAAACCGAACCTAAGTTGGCATAACCCAAACCTAATGTACGGTAATCGTAGCTCAACTGAGCCACTTCTTTTGAAGGGAATTGCGCCATTAATACGCTAATTTCCAAAACGGTAGTCCACAAACGAGATGCATACTCCAATTTTTCTACGTTAAAAGTACAATCTTCTTCGTGGAAGAATTTGCGCAAATTCAACGATGCCAAATTACATGCCGTATTATCTAAGAACATGTATTCTGAACAAGGGTTAGACGCGTTAATGCGACCGCCTTCTGGGCACGTATGCCATTCGTTAATAGTGTCGTCGTATTGTACTCCAGGATCGGCACAAGCCCAAGCTGCGTCTCCGATTTCATCCCAAACCTGTTGTGCAGGCATAGATTTCATGGTTTCGCCGGTAGAACGCGCTTTGAATTCCCAATCCGCTCCCTTTTCTAACTTTTCGAAAAACAAGTTAGGGATACGAACCGAATTATTACTATTTTGTCCAGAAACGGTATTGTAAGCTTCTCCCTCATAATCACTTGGATAACCTCCGTCGATTAGGGCTGCTACTTTTTTCTCTTCTTCTTTCTTCCACTTGATAAACTCCATAGCCTCAGGATGGTCTAAGTCTAGACATACCATTTTGGCCGCACGACGCGTGGTACCACCGCTTTTGATAGCGCCAGCTGCACGGTCACCAATACGCAAGAAACTCATCAAACCACTTGAAGTTCCACCGCCGCTCAATTTCTCACCCGCACCGCGAATTTTAGAGAAATTGGTACCCACACCAGAACCGTATTTGAAAATACGCGCTTCGCGAACCCACAAATCCATAATACCTCCCTCGTTTACCAAATCGTCGTCTACCGACAAAATGAAACACGCATGAGGCTGAGGACGTTCGTAAGCCGAAGTGCTCTTCATTAATTTTTCTGTTTCAGGATCTACATAATAGTGACCCTGTGGCTTACCCGAAATTCCATACACGTGGTGCAATCCGGTATTAAACCATTGAGGACTATTAGGAGCTGACTCTTGATTCAATAAGGAGTACACGATTTCCTCATAAAATGTTTGTGCATCCTCTGCACTAGCGAAATAACCATGCTTCTCTCCCCAATAACGCCACGTTGCCGCCAAACGGTGAACCGTTTGCTTAACCGAAGTTTCACTACCCAACGACCCATCTGCCTGTGGAACTCCTGCTTTACGGAAATACTTTTGCGCCAAAATATCAGTAGCCACCTGGCTCCATCCTTTAGGCACTTCTACATTGTTCATCTCAAATACCACACTGCCATCCGGTTTTTTAATAATCGACTGGCGGTAGTCGTACTCAAATTGGTCAAAAGGCGATACATTCGCTTTTGTGTTCATTCTGCCAAAACGTAACCCTTGGGTTAAGGCAGCATCTGTGATAGTCGTTTTTCTGGTCATCGTGTATTATTTTTTTGTTAGGAGGGGTTATTTTCCGCTTGTGATTTTTACTTGAGCTAACAAAATTATCTAAGCAAATCAAAAGACAATGACAAGGTTTTCCACACAAAATCAAAAAAACCAATGTTCATAAGGCTTGAGGCTGTGGATACATGTTAATTGACTGAAAACCATTACTTTAAATGCAAAGTATTGATAATCACAACTATGTATTTTCAAAAAAAATAGACACCCAAAAGCGCCATTCTTCATACTTTTTTCCTTATTTTGTACAACTGTTCCCCATGCGATACACCCATCTAAAGAATTTACAAAAAAAAGGTCAAAAAGAAATTGCCATTTTGATCGATCCCGATGAACTCGGGGAACGCACACCCACCATCATAAATACCGCCCTTCAAAACAATGTCAGCTGGTTTTTAGTAGGTGGATCTTTAGTATCTGAGGGAAATACAAGAAATACCGTTGCCCTTCTCAAAGAATTAGGAGCCCCGAACGTCATACTCTTCCCCGGTAATGAAATCCAATTGGTTGATAACGCCGATGCCCTCCTGTTCATGAGTCTCATCTCAGGCCGTAATCCAGAATTCCTTATCGGCAAACAAGTCGCCGCCGCCCCTTGGGTGAAACGCAGTGGCATCGAAACCATCCCCACCGGTTATATGCTCGTAGAATCGGGCAAACTTACCTCCGCACTTTACATGAGCGGAAGTATTCCTATGCCCAACGACAAACCCGACATAGCCGCGGCTACCGCCATGGCCGGTGAACTCCTTGGTATGAAAGCCCTTTACCTCGATGCCGGTAGCGGTGCCCAAAATCCAGTACCGCCCCAAATCGTCAGCGCCGTAAAAAACAATACCGATACCATCCTTTTCGTAGGTGGTGGCATCAAAACACCCGAAAATATCATTCAAACATGGGAAGCAGGTGCCGATATTGCCGTAGTCGGAAACGCCATCTTCGAAGACCCTAAACTCATAGAAGAACTTATTCAAGTGCGACAGTTTTACCAAGTGAATATAACCCTATAAATCGCCCATACATGTTCGCATACCCTTTCCAAAATAGCTACCTCAAATCCAATCTTACCCGCTCCCAACTCGCCGAAAAACTAACAGAAGTTACCTTTCTCAGCGATGCCAACTACAAAAAAACGACCCAAAACACCTCCGTCTTTTATGGGGAAGTTTCCCAAATCGATTTCAGCCTCGAACATATCTCTAAAAAACAAAACAGCGTGAACTTCGTACGCGGACGTTTTCTGGGGGCCGATAACGATATGTATATCAAACTGCGTCTCGGTGCATGGAAACACCAACGCGTGTATTTCCTATTGCTCGTTACCCTTTTTACCCTCCTAGGATTCCTATTATTCTACATCCTACAAGCCCCCCACGGATTCCGTTACCCGGAAGAATATTACCAGTTATACGGCTACAATAGCTCCGAAACCCTCTACAACTTACAAACGCCTTTGGCCCTCACCATGCAAGCGTTTATGGCGATAATTGCAATTATTATTTATTTAAAATATCGCAGTTTTCGCAAAAATATCGAGGCTACCATCAATTACTTAAAAGGACTTTGGGAAGCCGACCTCATTAACAATCACGAAGTGCCCCTCGTATTTAGATAAGTCCGTGCATCGTATTAACCACGTAGACATAAAAAACAGAAGGGCAGCGTAAATTTGTTTACAGCCCATTTCAACTATAAATACCTGAAATGTTAAGGCCTTATTCTTAAAATCTCCGCCATGTCATACTCCCAACTTCTTTTGGGAAACTCTACAATTTCACCCTTCAAAACACCGGCATCGAAAATACGCACCCACGGCACCGAACCAATCGTAAGGGCACTCAACACACCATCTACCCATTTTTTATCGCGACTTACCCAATGGTAATCCAAATTGTTATCGTCAAATCCCACTTCCTCCAATACCTTCAATAAAGCCGGAATGCCTTCGTGCGTATCCGAGCACCAATTTCCCCCGTAAATTTCTATTTTCAATTGGGGATAACCCTTTAAAATAGCCTTCAACTCTATTATTAACTCCGATTTGGGAGTATACGTCTTAAAATTGGGCTCCAAATGAGATAAAAACAACCCGGCCTCGGCTTTTTGAATACTATCCGTTCCGTTTTGTTGACGCTCTAACTGCGACTGTATCTTTTTAAAAACACCCTTATTATTTTCCAGTTCTAACATGCATTCGTTCTTGATTTTATTTGATTGAAAAAACACGCCCCTGCACCCCATCTGTGTCAACGCCAAGCTTAGCGCCATACCAAAACCCCAAAGCCTTATTTTTTTCATCAAACAAATATACACGCCTACACCTAAAATCCGACTTCCAAATCCACCCATTGCATCGCCTCATATTTCTTGCATTCAAATGCCAATTCCACATGCATTCCTAATAGTAGGTTCGCCTAAAATCCTTACCTTCGCAAATAGAAAATGAGTGCTTCTATCGAGCAGATAAAAAAACCAATTGAGGCCCAATTGAAATTCTTCGAAAAGGAATTTCGACAAAGCATGAAAACTCAAGTGCCCTTGCTCGACACCATTATGACGTATATCGTCAAAAGAAAAGGCAAGCAAATCCGACCTATTTTCGTACTCTACAGCGCTGCCCTCTTTGGGGAAATCTCCGAACGAACCTACCGCGGTGCCGCACTCGTAGAACTACTGCATACCGCTACCCTCGTGCACGACGATGTAGTAGACGAAAGTTATGAACGTCGCGGATTCTTTAGCATAAACGCCCTTTGGAAAAATAAAATTGCCGTACTCGTCGGCGATTTCCTCCTATCTAAAGGTTTATTACTAAGCGTTAAAAATAAAGATTTCGACCTACTCGAAATTGTAAGCGCCGCCGTAGAAGACATGAGCGAAGGCGAATTGTTGCAATTAGAAAATGCACGCACCTTCAAAACCACCGAAGAAATCTACTTCGAAATCATTCGTAAAAAAACCGCCTCTCTTATAGCCTCCTGTTGCCAAATTGGAGCCCGTACCACTACCACCGACGATTCCGAAATCCAGAAAATGAAACGATTCGGTGAACTTATCGGACTGGCATTTCAAATTAGAGACGACCTCTTCGATTTTGGCGAAAACAAATCAGGCAAACCCGCCGGACTCGATATAAAGGATAAAAAACTTACGCTTCCTCTGATAATGGCCCTAAAAGGGGCAAGCGCTTCCGAGCGGAAGCACGTGCGTTCTATCATGAACTCCAAACAATCCGATAATATCAAAATTGCGCAAATCGTTACCTTCATAAAAAGCAAAGGCGGTATCCAAAGCGCCTACCAAAAGATGAACGAATTGCGCGACGAAGCCTTCGACGTTCTCAATTCCATTAAATCCAATTCCCCATACAAAGAAAATCTGCGCGATCTTGTTAATTTTGTTATCGATAGAACCGTTTAATTATGAAAGTGAGCTCTCAAAACAACCAGGTAGAATTAGTAAAACACAATAATATTTACGTTTCTGATCCAACAAAAGGCATCGAAATCGTACAACGCGATGCCGAAACCCTGTGGATCATTACCCCAAATAAAGTGCATACCTTCCGTTGCCTCCACATCGACAGAGCCACTAAAGAAATTACCCTGCTGCATAACGGCAATAAACATACCCTTAAAATTTCCGAACCTATCGATGAAATCTTAGCGTCTATGGGACTTCAAGATGCCCTAACGCCCAAAATCGACTGGGTAAAAGCCCCAATGCCCGGCTTGGTTCTAGACATCAAAGTACAACCCGGCGATGCCATTAAAAAAGGCGATACCTTGCTGATTTTAGAAGCCATGAAAATGGAAAATGCCATCAAATCACCCATCGACGCTACCATAAAATCTGTAGAAGTGGCCCCTCAGCAAGCCGTCGACAAAAACGCCATTTTAGTGCATTTTCAATAAACCCGCGCATGCGTAAGGCCCTGAAATCATATCCGGCCATCCTGCTTTTTTTCCTGGTTTACGCCTCGCTTTCGCTCATTAATTTAGATTCCCTCCCCGTCGCATGGACCGACGAAGTCCTCAATCTCGACCCAGCCGTTCAATACATCCAAAACGGAGAGTACACCTCTAAACTGTGGCCCAACCCCAATTGCGACATCCTTTTCGCATCTTATTTGCCCGCCATTCAGTGGTTTCAAACCGCCTACCTCACATTTCTTCCTATTGAAATTTTTTGGGTTAGACTGCCATTCGCCTTTCTTATCTGGGGAAGCCTTTTCCTCACATACCGCTTCATTCGTAAAAACACCCCACTGAACGATTTATGGTCAACCGTTTGGGTGGCCATCGCCTTTCTAGATAAATCTGTTTTTGAACTCTCCCGAAGCATGCGGGTAGAACCCCTACTAATCTTCGGAACACTTTTACTCTTTAGTATTTCCCCCAAAAGAAAATTATGGGCCATAAAAGCCCTGATCATCGGCTATCTGGCCATGGCGCATATATATGTGTGGCCCTTCCTATTTATATGGTTCATCACCGATTGGCTTCGCCTTAATCCCCAACAAAAATTCCTTCAAACCCTGTTAATCCTCGTAGCCCCTATCGCCTTTTTGGCTTCTGTACACTTCGATATATCTGTTATTACCGAGCAAATGGGCTTCCACGCCCAACACCATACCCTCACCCAAACCGATTTGCCCCATAATCCTATTATCAACTCATTATGGTACCGCTTTTATCCGTTTTACATAGAACAACCCTTTAATCCTATTGTATTCTATTCCATAATTATTATAGTCCTTACCCTCTTTATCAAACAGAAAATGTGGCGCAAGCCGGACTCATGGACATACGGTGCCTGGCTTCTAGGAATAGTTCTCTTATTCGGTGTCATGACCCCTCAGTACCGCTACCTCCCTATCTTCTGGATTATCGGAATTTTACTCGTTCTCAGTTCCAAACGCATTCATGTACAAACGCCTTTTTTAAAAATAGCCTCCCTGATTTTAGCCCTTAACGGATTTGCCTCTTTCGCAGGCAGGCACACCGCTGCCCTCTTGCAGACCCAAGCCCGAAGTCCCGAAGGCGTTCACGACTTCCTCCGAAAAAAATTAAAATCCGATCAAAATACCACCACCCTTTTGCTGGGAGAATCGATTGGCTTTTATCATGCCCATAGAGGCCGAAACCACCAACGCTTCGACTATGGCATTGATTTTTACCCGCAGCATTTCGATTGGAATAACTACGATAAAGTAGTACTGCTTACCCATGATCTGCGGCCACAAGATTCATTAATAGCCACTTATGAAAGCCTTCCCGAAAAATGGAAAACCCCTCAAATCATGCAGGCTTTTGCCAAAGGCGGTACCTATAATGGAATGCGTTTGTACCTCTTAAAACCGTAAGTACATTACGCAGGGATATTGACTTGAAATATTCGGAAAAGATCTAACCGGCAATTTAAACCGTTAGATTCCTAAAATCCTTTACGTTAACCCGAAATCAAAAATATTATTTGCATAAAGAGCAAAAAATCGCGGTCACTTAACGATTAGGTTGCGAATTATTCAACCCATATCCAATTAATTCGTCGTATGGCAATACTGGATTGCGGTGATAAATCAATACCATATAATTATTTTCACTCACCGAATGCGACCCCTCGAAAGGAACAAAATTCAAATACGCATCGGCATCGCCGTCTTTCACCCCATACATATAATTATAAAAGCCCTGTTTTAAAGGTATTACCGCCTCATATTGCTTGCTTTCAGAATTATAATACATCTTGTGCGACTCTAAAATGCGCCAATCGCTCATCTCTCCATAAACGTAAACCTCTTTTTCTAGAGGCTCCGACAACAGCGAAAAATGAACAAAACAATAATCGCTTTCTACAGGCTGATTGCTCGGCACATCCCGGTTATCATAATACACCCTGCCGTTATAATCTTTCCAGTTGGTATACGCATCAAAACCGCGACTGCGGTCGCTGATCAACCATACGTGCTTCTGTCCGCCAATATTATCGCGCTTTTTCACCCCCGCCGCCGCTGTTTGTAAACTCCTAATATCAAAAAAACGAAACTCATTATTCCCCCAAAATTGGGAACCCATCATTTGGTTATAAATAAACGATTCGTTCTTGATAAACTGCGGTTTCAAATTGGTTATAGCCGTATTCCAATCGCCATTTTGCAATACCACCGAGGTAATATCGCGATACGGATTCGGCATAAAATAATTCGAAGTGGTTTTATTAAATGTGAAATTTATTTGCTGCTGCTGCTGGCGGAATTCAACCTGACTGCTCTGGGTAATATCCAACTGCACATTGCCTTTCGTGCCTAAAACCATTATCCGACGAGAAAAAATAATATCGGTTTCGTCGTAATTGCGGTATATCACCAATAAATAATTACCCGAAAGTTTGGGTTTCATATCGACATTCGGAAGGCGCACTTCATAATGCACATAAGGGGTTAAGGTACCATTCGAAAACCGCACTTGATCGACCTCTTGAAAGCCCATGCCATCCAAAAACTGGGTTTTCGCCAGCGGCGTTTTGCGCCACAGCGCATCGCAATGTATCAAGGTTACCTGATAATAATCGCGTTCCGCCTGTAATTGGTCAAAACTCAATTCCAAATCGGCCTGCTGCGCGCCCAACATAAGCACCGGAAAATTAAAACCACTGCCGGCATTTCGAAGCACTATGGAACGCACATCGCCCTCGTAAATGGCATTCGTAAATCGCAGCGTACTGTCTGTCGTGGCTTCCAACTTAGGAATGAACAAACCAAGCAAAATCGCCCAAAACAGACCCTTCATATCTCCAAATATAACGGCTTTTTCTCGTTTTTATTCCAACTTATTGCGCTTCTACCCACAACTCCATCACCGAATCAAGTTCCGATTGCAACGCGGCACGCTCCGTTTGTTTCACCCTATGGGTTTCTACTAACGCCAAAAGCGCATCCGAATCGCTAATGATTTGCTCATCCTGCATCTGCGTTTCAATATCAACCAGCACCTGATCCATCGCCTTCAACTCCGCCTCCAAACGCTCCATATGACGCTCCCATTCCTGAATTTTATTCTTGGAAATTCCTTTATTGCCCTGCACTTCTTTCTTCTCGGGGGAAGACTTTTCAACCTCGGCTTTAACTTCTGGCTTCAAGCTGGGTTCCTCGACCACACGGGTGCTCATCCACTCGTTATATTCATCATAAGTTCCGGGATACTCTCTGATAATTCCGTTTTCTATCCACCAAATTTTATTGGCAACCCTGCTAATAAATGTACGATCGTGCGATACAAATAACAGAGAACCGGCATAATCATTCAAAGACTCGGCCAACACCGATGCGGAGAACATATCCAAATGGTTTGTGGGCTCGTCTAATAGTAAGAAGTTAGATTGGGTAATCAAGGTTTTTGCCAAAGCCAAGCGCGACTTTTCTCCCCCCGACAATACCTTTACTTTTTTAAATACTTCGTCGCCGGTAAACAAAAAACAACCTAAAACGGTTCTTAATTCCTTATCGTTATAATCGGCACTAACGGTACCGATTTCATTAATTAAATCGTTCTTTAAATTCAAAGCCTCTAACTGGTGCTGTGCAAAAAACGAGGCCTCTACATTCCATCCTAATTCTACCTCTCCCTCACACGGTTCGGTACCCACCACCATGCGCAATAAAGTTGACTTACCCTTTCCGTTAGCTCCAATTAATGCAATCTTATCGCCCCGCAATATCTGACCGGAAGCCCCTTGCAGAATTCGCAAATCTCCATAC